>NZ_KZ819110.1:0-17396 GCF_003115855.1 Brenneria corticis | reverse complement strand
TGAAAGCTTTACGGAACCCCCAGCCTAGCTGGGGGTTTTCTGTGCACAAAAAAAGGGTTTAGTCATTGACTAAACCCTTGATAACTAATTACTTTTGGATGTCGCGCAAGCGCGCTATCAGTTGAGACGCTCCTGACACAAGGCACCCAAAAACAGATAGTTATCATAAAAAACAAACAGTTAATGCAACTTCTATTGCATTGTTTTGTGGTGTTCTGAAAGCTCCGCAGCCATTTTGCCGCCACTGTAATCAGCCAACGGATTTAAATTCACGGCCTCTTCTAAATGGTCGGGGGCAAAGTGAGCGTACCGCATAGTTTCCCGGATATTCGCATGGCCGAGGATGCGCTGTAACACCAAAATATTCCCGCCGTTCATCATAAAATGACTGGCAAAAGTATGCCGTAAAACGTGAGTCTTTTGCCCTTCAGGTAACTCTATATGCGTTCTAGCCAAAACTTTTCTGAATGTCTGATAGCAGGGCTTAAACATGCGCCCCTGCCGTGTCGCTAATTCATCGTAAAGCCATTTCGGGATCGGCACGCTTCTGTTCTTTTTCCCTTTGGTTTTGAAAAAGGTCACTTTACAGGGCGATAGTTGAGAATGGGTTAAGCTCTCCGCTTCCCGCCATCGCGCACCGGTAGCCAGGCAAATTTTGATAATGCTAGTCAAATCATCATTGCCGTATCCGGCGCTGGCCGCTAATAGCTCTGAAATTTCTTTCTTTGTCAGCCATGACATTTCCTTTTCGGCCTCTTTAAAGACGCGTATCCCGTCAAGGGGATTCGGAAGATGCCACTCCCCCAGGCGCTTAAGTTCATTGAACATAGCACACAGGTATTGCTGTTCACGGTTAACGGTTATGGGCTTTACAATCCATTTTTCCGGATCCGCATCCCTACCGTTGGGAATTTCACCGGCCAGTCGCTTGTCACGATAGTGAGCCCAATCTTTAGCTGTTAAACGGGACGCTATCGGGTCATTGAGGCCGTTACATATCAGGCGAAACTTTCCCATTCGTGACTCTATCGCCGACAGTGAGCGCCCGTGCAGATTGTGCCAAAGCTCTATCAGCTCACTGAGTTTGCGGCGATCTTTCTTTGCCCCCAGCCACGGCTTATCGTCAACCTCACGCATGGTGTATTTTTCAAATGATTCCGCCTCACCCTTTGTATTGAACTGCTTTCTAATGCGCTTGGAATCACGACCGTTCGGATAACACTCACACAGCCATTTCCCGGTGTTTAATTTTCTTACTGTCATAATGTTGTAGCGGGTGTTTTCAACACCAGAAAGATTATTTAGATGAAAGTAAATTTTCTATTCTTTTTACCATTTTCTATTTAGTTATCGTCATAGCAACGCCATGGCTAAGTAATAACTTACTTATTGCAGGTCTTGCCTTGTAGCAAGGTGAGAATTAGACAAGATTGTAACTTTTGATTGTTCCGGTTGCTCCTTACCTACCTTATCACATGTGTCTCTCGGATTTTCAAAAATATAACCCGTATAGCTGAAATTATTGAGGATTTGAACCTCTTTAGTGTTTTTAAGGTATGAGGTGTTTTCCTTGTCTAACCACACTGGATAACAAACACCATATATTGCGGTATCATAAATTTCAGGTGTTATTCTGGATTCGTCCAACGCAATAGTGATTACGCCTTTACTATCTATTATTGATAGAGGCTGCATATCATTAAGAGATTCTTTTAACACTGATAAGTTGGACGATTGAGCGGATGCAGCAAAAGAAGTAAGCAGAGCAACAACAAATATAGAACGTTTCATAGTATCCCTAAACATGTTTTTCCAAAGTAAAAATTACCGCCCCAGATGGCGTGATATCTGAAAGGTTGCATTCAAATTCGGCAGACTTATTAGAAAGTCTAACCTTGTTACCCGGCAATCTGATTACGTCAAAAACATCAAGAGCGCCATCAATGCTAATAAGCCAACGACCGTTACCTATCTTTGAGGCGGAACAGTCAACAAGCCAAGAGGAACTAACCCCATCAACAAAAATTAAATTGCCAGAGTTTGCAGGAATCATAGAAAGGTCAGAAGACCAACTACCAGCCTCTTTCATTTCACCGGACTCAAGTCGATATTTAGGGATAAGTCTATTGGTATTGACCTCCAGATCGCCCCTTTTCTCACTGCCAGCCGCTCTCCCCTTTCCCGTCGCCAACCACTCAAGGGAAACGCCAGTATCCAGCGCACAGGCAATCACCACATCGCCGGGAAAGAAATTACGGCGAACCCAGGTACTGATTGTTGCGGTAGAGATACCCAGCAAATCGCCAAGTTCTTTCTGTGTGCTGAACCCGTAGGCGTCCATCATTCGACGGAGAACTGCTTTACCGCCGGATGCCAATATCTGATCGTAAAGTGCCTTACCCTTTAAACTTGCATCAGAAGTTTGCAAATGCGAATTTTCAACCTCACCGGTCACAAGCCAGCGTAAGTCAACGCCAGTGTCCAGAGCACATTTAATCATGGCATTACCAGAAACGCTCCCGCGCTTTGTCCAACCGCTAATATTATTAGCCGCTATCCCCAGCCGTTCCGCCAGGTCTTTTTGAGACGTAACCCCATAAGAAGAAAAGAGTCTTTCAATAATTTCCTCGGAAGTACCTTTTTCATTAATCATAAAAAACACCAAGTGGTGACAAAAATTATTTACCAAATAACTTTTGTGATCTACAGTATTCCCATCGACCAAGATGCAAGACACTGCAAAACGTATCAATAAACGCGAGATCATGCGATATGCAAGACGCAAAATCAACAGAACTCACTCAAAAAGATGTTGTTCCTATGCTCCCGCCAGAACAACTAAACCAGCTTGTCGCCCTGCTGGGGCCAGCTATTGAATCCATGATAAGCGCCTCACTGTCTGACGTGATGACCGTTCCAGACTTTGCTAAAGCGCGCGGCGTAAGCGCTCGGCTTGTGTGGCAATGGCTCGATGAGGGCGTGTTGCTCAGGGCGCCAACGGATAACACCGGGAAGGGTAAAACCCGCGTGTTAGTCAATGTCAGCGCATGGCGTGAAAAATTGCGCCAGCAGGCCGTCAACTGCCGTTACATCGATTCAAAAGCGTAATGCTTAATTCGATTATTCAAAGTAAAAGGATTTTCGTCATGTTTAATTATCAGATTTCCATACATCAGCACTTTGATAGCGCCTGTCAGACGTTTGCAACAAAGCACAATCTGGCGAAGCTGGCCAAAACCGTAGGGATGAATCAGCAAACCCTGCGCAACAAACTGAACCCAGACCAGCCGCATAGGCTGACATGTGACGAACTGCTGACGCTTACCGATGTAACCGAAGACGCAACGCTGATTGATGGGCTTTTGGCTCAGTTGAACTGTATGCCGGCCGTACCCGTAAATGAGGCTAAAGCCGAACGGTTAACAACCTACGTGTTGCAGGCAACCGCCGCCGTGGGTGCCGTGGCTGCTGAAAGCGTATCGAATGAGCGTATGACCAAAAGCCGACACAGCAATTTCATGCACAGCATTAACGCCGGGATCCGCTGCTTGTCGCTGGTCAGTTTGACTTTGCAAACACGTATCCAGGCAAACCCGACGTTGGCCTCTACCGTTGATGCGCTTAGCGGCATTGGCGCGTCGCTGAATATTGGGTGAGGAAGATATGAAACATAACCCGGAAATATGGTTGCAAGCGGCTGATGATGTGGCAAACAGCTTTTTATCTCAACCGCCTGAACTGCGTAAAGATGAAAGCGAAGGGTTTAGCAAGACTGACGTTTTGATCACGTTATCCGACCTCGCTGACGCACTGGATTTGCTCAACTATCCGCTATCAAGTTTCATTCGGTTCAGGGCTGAAAATTGGTATCACGAGGGCATGAGCCACGCGCCAGACTTTGCCGTCCACTGGTCGCAGGTTACCAAACAGGATTGAGGAAAAAATGCAGACTCCAATCTCTATCGCGCCTTTCCTCTGGTATCACCAGACGGAGAAAAAACCAGATGTCACCATTACCCACGGCAAAGGCCGTAAGGGAATCATCATCCGTACTCGCCCGGTAAGCCTTACACAGCAGGTAGTCCGTTTCATTAAATCAGCAATATGGGGGATAGCATGACCGCGTTTACCGTCAGCAGTATGCAGAATTTGCCCGCCGGGCTGCGCAATGTGATCGGCAAACACTTCGCCGATAGTCGCTGGCGTGAAACCTGCGCATATTACAACGGCCTGTCTGAGCGCTACCGTTTAACGGTGTGTTTTCATGCGCAACTAAAAAAGCGTCATTCTGTTTTTCGTTTACAAGAAATGACCGAAGCGGAACGCACGATGATTGTTTGCGCCATTGATGAACTGCGCCATGCGTTTTCGAGGCAGCGTAAGCACGGCATTAATCATGCGACTTTTTTAAGCTGGTTAAGCGTCAGCGAAAGAAAAACGTTATTTATGCACGCTGGATTAAGCGAAAAAGAATTTAGCCAGCCTTATTGGCATATTAATGATGAGTCTTGTAAATGGCGTGGTTCATTATTACGCGCATTAAATGAGCTTTTAAGTTTATTTGATGATGCCCCCGAAATATTAACGGCCATAAAGCCAGAAGAATATTTCAACTAATTAGTTTCACCAAAAAGCAAATAGGCGCTTAACCGCGTCGGGACTCCTTTTATCTGAGGTTTATATGCACATGTATAAAACAGTCGGGCAGGAAATGCGCCGCAACGCAGAAAACGACCGCATACAGCTAATGCTTGCTCAGGCACGCAATGAAGCTAAAGCAGACGCGCAAGTCTCTTTTTCTTGCCGTTTGGATAAGTTGGCAACGCATGCGGACATCAACGAGCTAAGCAATAAGGAAATTATCGAATTATTACGACAGGAATCCACCGCATTTAATAATTCCGGTTCAGATATCAAGGCGGTGATGTGATGGAAAACCCGGCTTATAACCGCGTCGATATCAACGGTAATTACGCCATTGTCAAGGTCGGCTATGACTTTGCTCTGGGTGAAATCAAATGCGGTAAAGAAGAAGGCGCCCAGCCGTATTTATCCACGCTGGCTGTTTATCAGAACCCTATCGGACTGATTAACGATTTTATTCATCGTGGCATCAGAACCGCAATCTGGCTCACCAAAGTAACCGACGCTAAAAGCCTGCTGGCTGAATCCAACCGGCTGGCCGAGTTGTGCCAGAAAGCCTTTGACCAACTGAATAACACCGAGGAGTAACCCACGATGCCGGATTTAATGGATATGGTGCAGCAGCGCCAGCAAGAAATTTTAGACAAGCAGATCGCCAGCGCCCGGAACGCCCAACGCGGCGTTTCTGCGTTTGAGTGTGAAGACTGCGATCAGCCCATCCCCGAAGCGCGCCGCGCCGCCATTCACGGCGTAACCCGTTGTGCGTCCTGTCAGGGTATCCACGAACTGAAGAATAAGCATTTTCGGGGGGCGCTGTGAAAACAATCCTAATCCTTGTCGCTTTGGTTACTGTGTTTTCAGTCGGTTGCAAAGACGAATCCGAAGATGTCGCAGCGATTGGCATTGGTCGTATATCCATATGGCATGACGATAGCAATCGGGTGACTTGTTGGATATATCGCCGCGCCGATGGCGGTTTCCAGTGCATACCCGATCACCAGTTAAAACTGGAACCGTGCCACGGAGATGTAAAATGAGTCACGCTCGCCGGGGGCGCACAGCCCCAACGTCCCCGCTTCCTTTCCCCGGTAGCACCCGCGACCAGTTCGTGGGTGCTT
Organism: Brenneria corticis; assembly: GCF_003115855.1. Classification (GTDB taxonomy): domain Bacteria; phylum Pseudomonadota; class Gammaproteobacteria; order Enterobacterales; family Enterobacteriaceae; genus Brenneria; species Brenneria corticis. Next base: position 11,634 of record NZ_KZ819110.1, on the reverse strand, counting down.
ATCCGTGGAACGCCCCCCGCCCGGCCATCGTGCCGGAAGAAAAGCAGCTTACCCGTAAGGAATGGACTCAGGGGCAAGCCGTTTTAGAGAAAATCAACCGACAGCCTCACTTCCTGCGTGAGATTTTCCTGAACCGCTACACCTGGCTGAAAAAGAACAAGGGACCGCAAAGCGCCAACAAATTTCTGGTTTACAGCTTTATGCAACGCATGTGGCCGCGTATTGAGGCAATCAATACGCGCCATGCTATGAACCGCAACGCATCAGAGCGTTTTCTGTCGGAATCCGATACCTACCAAACATTGCCCGGCATGAACGATAAAGCACTGGGGCGATTGGCGGCCAGAATATCCGGCCAGCTCTTTTCCACTTATGAAGAACTTAGCGACTCGTTGCTGGCACAGCTTGACGGCGATCGGGAAAAGCTATTTACCGATGCCGCACAGCTTGAGCTTTATGGACAAGTGGCCGGCATGGCGCATGCGTTCAATGTGACCCCGTTATTCTGGAAGAAATACCGCAAAGGCACGCTGGATATACAACAAGCTGTTGCCAGTATTTCCCGCCTAGTCAATGAGGAATGGTGGACGCGCCAGCTAAAAGCCCAGCGCACCCGCTGGCGAGAAGCGCTGATGATTGCCGTCGGTCAGGTCAATAAAAATGCCTCTCCCTATGCCAGCAAGTTGGCGATCCGTGACGTGCAGGCGCGCCGCCTAGCAAACATGGATTACCTGAAAAACTGCGAGCTGGAAAACGTCGAGACGGGCGAGCGTATCGACCTGATTGATAAAGTCATGGCGAGTATTTCTAACCCGGAGATCCGGCGTATGGAGCTGATGAGCACTATCGCCGGGATCGAGAAATATGCCACCGCCCAGCGCGACGTCGGCATGTTTATCACCATCACCACGCCGTCAAAATATCACCCTACCCGCATCGTCGGCAAAGATGAAAAAGTCCAGTTTAACCGGCGCTGGGATAAAGAAGCCTTTACGCCCAAAGACGGACAGCGCTATCTGGTCAAGCTATGGGGAAAGATGCGCACCGCATTTAAAGATAATGACCTCAAGGTTTACGGGATGCGCGTTGTTGAACCGCATCACGACGGTACGCCGCACTGGCACATGATGCTGTTTTGCAAACGCGCTCAACGCAAGCCGATCATCGATATCATGCGTCGCTATGCTCTGAAAGAAGACGGCGACGAACGCGGCGCGGCTACGTATCGTTTTGAATGTAAACACCTGAACAAAGGCGGCGCCGCTGGTTATATCGCTAAGTACATCGCTAAGAATATCGACGGCTACGCGTTGGACGGCCAACTGGATGACGAAACCGGAAAGCCGTTGAAAGATGTGGCTTCCGCCGTTACCGCCTGGGCGTCAACGTGGCACATCCCGCAGTTTAAAGCTATCGGCGTTCCGACAATGGGCGCTTACCGCGAGTGTCGCAGCAGCGCGTTGCGTGGCGTCAGTCTGGCCGAACAATTCGACGAACAGGTCGAAGCGGTGCGCTGTGCTGCCGACGTTGGAGACTTTGCCGCCTACATAAAAGCACAGGGCGGCGCCAACGTATCCCGCGATCTGCAAACTGTGCGTGTCGCGCGGCGGATATCAGACAAGCTCAACGACTATGACGAAGAAGTACAAAAGGTCGTCGGTATTTTCTCCCCTCATTTGGGCGCCGGTCATATTTATGAAACCCGCACAACAGAATGGCGCATCGTTTCTAAAGCTGTTGACCTTGAGCCTTTGACTTTAAAAAGCGCCTCTGGCGCGCCTCGGAGTCCTGTCAATAACTGTGGGTTGGGTTCTCAACGGTCAGGCGCAGATGTCAAAAATCAGGACGAAAACAGCGGTATAGCGCCGACATTAGAAACCGGAAACCCAGCGATTGACTGGAATGACGACGCGGCTGTAAGGGCGTTAGGAATGCGTTTGCGTGAGCAATCCGTCAGGAAAAACCATAAGCAACGCGACTTTGACCCTAATACATTCCGCGATCCGTCACCGTCGGCCAGATTTACGGGGGAAGAGCGGGAGCGGATACCTCGTATTCAGCGTGATTTGTCACAACACGGTATTACTGCGCAACGTTGGGAGTTGGAAGCGCTGGCGCGTGGCGCCACGGTGAAGATTGACGGTGAATCTATTTCATATCCGGTAACTGATGAGTGGCCGGGATTTAATAACCAGATGGAGGTTGAATAACATGGTAAAAACCAGCGCCGAAAGAAAAGCTACCCAGCGGGCCCGTCAGCGCGATGCGGGTGTGGTGAAAATTGAGATTAACGTTGATACGCAAGAGCTGGACATGCTTAAGCGCAACTGCGCCTTGCGTCGTCCGGGGCGCGAACCATATGGTATTAACGAATACCTGACAACGTTAATCAGGCGGGATGCCGTTGCTCTGCAACAACAAATCGCCGTATTGAATCATCGTAACTGTAAGAAATGTGGCGAAAAATTACCCGTCGCTGAGTGCTGCCAGTCTGGTGAATCGAATTACTGGAACACATTAGGGTGGCAAGAGCTAAAGCTTGCCATGTGACATGTCACGCCGTTTTTCATAGCGTTGAACATATAACCATCCAATCACTATTAGTAAACTAAGGGATTGACGATGATTTCCAAATGTAAAATACTGTATATAAGAACAGTGAAATAAGGAATTAATATCCCGTGGAAAATACGGAACACATACAAAAAATTTTGTCGCGGGTTCAGTTTCTCGCCGACGTCTCATTGGTGGCACAATGTGATTTAGAAGAATTTAAAATCGCTATGTCGTTAATATCCGACCTGGCTCAAGGGACAATATCAGCGGAAAACCATCATAAAGCTCTCGATGAAGCGTTGGAATACCTCAAAAAAAGAGAGCAGAAAAACATGTTGTAAGCCGTGCGTGCATAACCCGCATGATTTTGCATGATGATCTACCGCCTATTTTACCCCGTTCAAACCCTGCCCGGCGCGGATCACATCGGATCATGCGAGTGCATGAAAAGCGATACATAAAGCGGGCAGGCGTGGCGGGGATAGCATTGCGCGCAAGCGCCATTGGCTGTTAAATTTTGGTCGCACAGGCGGCGCTCTGTGGGGCTGAAAATGCGATGAGGGGGAAAGGTTCGATTTTTCGTTGAGTCGCTTAGAATGCGATTGACGAGGGTTGCTGAGGGCGTAAAAAAGCCGCTGGCAAAGCGGCTTACATGGTCGGGGTTACTCTTCTTTCAGGGCGTAAGACTTGAACGCGATCACCTCCATTCCCACCCAATCATTAACCTCTTTCATTCGCTCCTGTAATGGCGTCAGTTCATTCCTGACAAACACCTGACTGGCTTTTTCCACATCCCCAAACCCACCGGTATTATTCGGGATAATCCCCATCATCTGCGGCGGCACGCGGTGGGCACTGAGCAGATCGTCACGGCTGGCGTTCTTGATGTTAAAGAAATCGTCTTTTGTGGCGACTTCACTGAGCGGCACGATCTTGATGCCGTCCGGCTTACCGTTGGGCGCGTAGAAAAACAGGTTTTTAAAATTCCCCAGCCCCTTGGTGTTACTCATGGCGGCGCGCAGCTTGTCCACATCGGTGCTATTTTGTGCTGCATCAGTCACATACATGATGTACCCGGCGTGCGCGCCGTTCTGGTAATACTTACGGCGAAACAGCGTCGCCGATTCGTTCAGCCAGGCCGAGTTTAACGAGCTGAGGTATTCCGGCAGGCCGTACATTTCCTGATTGATATCCGGCTCCAGCAGATGAAACACGCTACCCGGTTCAAAGCGGTGCGGCTCTTTAAATGACTGCACGAACCAGTAAACATCCTCTTCCACTCCGCGCCGGGTGTATTTGGCCGGGCTGGATTCCAAACGCAATAAGCCCCCTGTCCTGTTAAGCCGTTTTTCCAGAAAGGCGTTACCAAACACCAGATAATCCAGCACAAAGCGGCTGAAATCCTGCTGGCTTAATAACGGGTGCGGGATAAAGGTGCTGACCAGAATATTACGTTTCACGTAAATGGGTGAGCTATGGTGTACCGCCGCACGCAGACTTTTTGCCAGACCGGAGAAGCTGATCGGCGGCTCAATCCATTTGCCGTTATGGATACACTCGGCATAATCCAGAATATCGCGCCGATCCAGAACGGTGGAAGGTTCGCCAAAGGTGAACGCCTCCACCGATTGCGGCTTGCTGGCCGGGGCGGATTGTGTCTTACGAAATTTACGTTTGCTCATTCGTTAATATCCAAAATGCTGACAGGGACATGGCCGTTAATGGCGGTCAGGGGTTCGTTTAACAGGGCGTGCATCGTCGCCCATGCCACATCGGCATGGCTGGCTTCTTCGCTGCGACTGGCTTCATAGGTGCTACGGTTGCCGCTGGCCGTCATGGTTTTGCGGATAGCCATAAACGACTGCGTGATATCGGTGTGGCTGGTGTCGTACTCCAGCCGCCCGCTGGTGATGGTGTCTTTCGCTTTCAGTACCATTGCGGTTTTAACGTCCGGCGAATACTTGATTTCACGCGCTGCCGGGAAAAATCCCCGTACCAGTTGGTAAACCCCCTGGCCGATGCCCGTCGCGTCAATGCCGATATATTCGACAAGGTACTTTTCGGTCAGCGCCTTGATGGCGTCGGCCTGTGCGGCAAAGTCCATGCCTTTCCACTGGAAGCGCTCAAGGATACGAAATTTACCGCCCGGCGCCTGCGGCGGTGCCAGCACCACACAGCCCGCGCTGTCGCCAGTGTGCGACGGGTCGTAACCAATCCATACCGGCTTATAGGCGAATGGGCGGAGCGCATAAGGGTTGAAGTCCTCCCACTCTTCCAGCGCATCGACCATACATCGCTGTAATTCCTCAAACGGAAACACCGACGCCTTATCATCGACAAATTCGCACATCAGCAGGTTTTGATATTCCGCCGGGCTGTATTCCAGTACCAACTGGTCGAGGTCGAACAGGTTGCAGCCGCCGGCCAGCGCATCCTCTACGGTGACAATCTGCCGCCATTGACCATCGCCGCACAGCACACCGCCGGACAGGTGCGCATGGCTTAAATCCAGATGGATGTGATCGGCTTTGTTGCCGCGGCCTTTGTTGAACAGCTCCCCCGACCAAAACGGATAGGCGCTGTGTGCCAGGCTCGACGGCGTGGAGAAATAGGTGGTGCGCCATTTTTTATGTAACGACATGCCGCTGGCGACTTTGCGCAGCTCCTGAAATTTGGGTATCCAGAAATATTCATCCAAATACAGGTTGCCGGTGTAGCTCTGCGCGGTGCGGATATTGGTGCCGAGGAAAAACAGGCGGGCGCCGTTCGGCAGCACCATCGGGTCGCCTTTCAGGTCAACATCAACCAGCCGGGCAAAATCGATGATGTAGTTTTTAAAGACGTGGGCCTGCGCCTTACTGGCCGAGAGGAAAATTTGATTGCGCCCGGTGGTGAGCGCGTCGATTAACGCTTCCCGCGCAAAATAGAACGTCGCCCCAATCTGGCGCGATTTCAGGATATTGCGGATACGGTGCTGTAGCCCGGCCTGATGCCAGCCGCGCTGGTATTCGAATATCTCTTCCAGAAAAATGTCGTTCAGCTTCTCAATCGCGGCGTCACTGAACAGGTTCTTTTCCGGCGCCTTGCGCTCTCCCTTGTTACGGTTACGCACGTTGGGATTGAGATCGGCCTCGTTGCCCGTCTGGTTGTAGCGGTTTACTCGCGCTAACCGTTCAATCTGGCGGCCTAATAGATCTATCTCTTTGTAGTCGTGCCCCTCCTTTTTCGTCTTCATGATGAGCTGAATCAATCGCGCTTCCAGACTGGCTTCAACACGCGAAACCGGGGCGATAGCGTCCCAGCTGTCGCGCTGCTTCCAGCTCTGTACGGTCGGCGTTTTCTGGTTCAGCATTTCCCCAATCTGACGCACCGAAAAGCCTTGCCAGTAGAGCAAGGCCGCCTGTCGTCGTGGGTCGCTGATAATAGTGGTGTCGGCGGTTGTGTTCATGGCTGCAAGGCTACGTCAGCGCGCCCTGTCGCCGCCTTAAGTGCCTGTTGTGTCAGTGATTAGCAAACCGCGATTGATGGCGCGCCGTTCTGTCAGGTCGGATACTCGCCCCGATTTCCCGAAAACAGACGGATGAGACAATGGCTAAAAAAGTTTCGAAATGGTTCCGCATTGGTGTCGAGGGCAACACCTGCGACGGTCGCGTGATTGACGCGAACGATATTCAACACATGGCGGAGACGTTTGACCCGCGCGTCTACGGCTGCCGCATCAACCTTGAGCATTTGAAAGGCATCCTGCCCGATAGCGCATTCCGCCGTTACGGCGATGTGGTCGAACTGAAAGCGGAAGCGATTGACGATGATTCGGCTATCAACGGCAAACTGGCGCTGTTCGCCAAAATTACCCCGACCGATGATCTGATCGCCATGAACAAGGCCGGGCAAAAAATTTATACCTCAATGGAAATTCAGCCCAACTTTGCCAACAGCGGCAAAGCCTATCTGGTCGGGCTGGCCGTTACCGACGATCCGGCGAGCCTCGGCACGGAAATGCTGGAATTCAGCGCGAAAGCCAAACATAACCCGCTGGCCGCTCGCAAATCGTCCCCGGAAAACCTCTTTTCAGCCGCCACCGAAGTGTCGCTGGAATTTGAAGACCTGCCCGACGTTGAGCCAACGCTATTAACCCGCGTGAAAGCCCTGTTTGGCCGCAAGCAGTCGAGCGACGACGCCCGCTTTAATGATGTGCATGAGGCGGTCACTGCGGTTGGTGAACATGTGCAGAGTGGTTTTGAAGATATCTATAAGCGAGTTTCAAAAATTGAAGTCGACCTCGCTGTTTATAAGCAGGATGCGTCCCGCCAAACCGAACAGGCAAAACAGGAAATTAACGACCTCAAAGCCACGCTGGACGGCACCGAAAGCCTGACGCAGATCCGTCGCCCGGCCGCAACCGGCGGCGACGGCGAAGCCTCTCTGCTGACCAACTGCTGACAGGGGATAACTCCTCTGTATTAACCCCTTTTTCAAAAAGAACAGGAAACATCATGCGTAAAGAAACCCGTTTTAAATTCAACGCCTACCTGACCCAGCTTGCCAAAATCAACGGCGTTGAGGTGGAAACGCTAAGCAAGAAATTCAGCGTTGAGCCGTCCGTCACGCAATCGCTGATGGAAGTGGTGCAGGAGTCCAGCGACTTTCTGACCCGTATCAATATCGTGCCGGTTGCTGAATTGACCGGGGAAAAAATCGGCCTCGGCGTATCCGGATCGGTTGCCAGTACCACGGATACGGCCAACGGCGACGAACGCGAAACCGCCGATCTACAGAGCCTGGAAGCTCGCCAGTATAAGTGCGAGCAGATGAACTTTGATTTCCATATCCGTTACAACACCCTTGACCTGTGGGCGCGTTTTCAGGATTTCCAACTGCGTTTGCGTAACGCCATCGCCAAGCGTCAGTCACTCGACTACATCATGGCCGGGTTCCACGGCGTGAAACGCGCGGCCACCTCCGACCGTGCCAAAAATCCGCTGTTACAGGATGTGGCCGTCGGCTGGTTGCAGAAATACCGCAACGAATCGCCCAAGCGGGTGATGGATAAAGTCGTTGCCGAAGACGGCACGGTGATCTCCGAGAAAATCCGCGTCGGTGAAAACGGCGACTATGAAACGCTCGATGCGCTGGTGATGGATGCGACCAACACCATGATCGACCCGTGGCATCAGGAAGACCCCGACCTGGTGGTGATTTGCGGCCGTCAATTGCTGGCCGACAAATATTTTCCGTTGGTCAACAAACAGCAGGACAACAGCGAAACGCTGGCCGTCGACGTCATCATCAGCCAGAAACGCATCGGCAACCTGCCCGCCGTGCGCGTGCCGTACTTCCCGGCCAATGCGCTGATGGTCACCCGTCTGGATAACCTCTCCATTTATTACATGGACGACAGCCACCGCCGCCACATTGAAGAGGTCGCCAAGCGTGACCGCATCGAAAATTACGAATCCATCAAACAGGATTACGTCGTCGAAGACTACGGCTGCGGCTGCCTGATTGAAAATATCCAACTGGGTAAATTCCCTAAAAAGGAAACCGAAAAAGCCGCTGACGCCACCGAACAGGCCGCGGAAAAACCGGCAGAGAATACAGGAGCCTAAACCATGTTAAGCCCAGCCCAGCGTCACATGATGCGGGTGTCGGCTGCCGAAGCGTCGCAGCGGGAGAATGACCCGCTGCGGCAGGCCACCGGATATGAGCAAATGCTGTTCCGGCTGGCCGCCGACAAACGCACGTTAAAACAGGTGCGCTCCAAAGAGCGTAAAGCCGAGATTAAGCGCGGCTTACTGGTGAATTATGCGCCGTGGATCGAGGGGGTACTGAGCAGCGGACGCGGCGCACAGGATGCGGTGTTAATGACCGCCATGGTGTGGAAACTCGACGCGGGGGATATTTCCGGCGCGCTGGAGATTGCCCGCTATGCGCTTAAGCACGAGCTGGTGATGCCGTTCGGCACCCGTACGACGCCGTACCTGCTGGCCGAAGAGGTCGCGGAGTCTGCAACCCGCGCCTATACCGCCGGGCAGCCGGTCAACGTTGACCCTTTGCTTACCACGCTGACGCTGACCGACGAGCAAGACATGCCGGATCAGGTGCGCGCCAAGCTGCACAAAATTATCGGCCAGGTAGTACGTGACAGCGGCAAGCCGGAGCAAGCCCTGTACCACCTGAAACGCGCCTTTCAGCTTGATAGCCGATGCGGCGTCAAAAAAGACATAGAACGGCTGGAGACCGCGCTGCGCAAGGCAGCGACCGGCCGTTAACCTAACGCGCCCCGCGCCGGGCGGCACACAGGCCGGAACGGATAACCGCTTTCCTGTGCCTGTGTCCACCGCCCACCTATTACGAGGTTGTCATGACGACAATGATTTTTCCCGCCACGGCGGAGCCACACCCGGACTCGGTGGTTATTCCGGTGCCCGCGGGCCACGACGCGGTGATTAAAAACACCTTTTTCTGGCCGGACGTGGAGCCGGACACCCTGCGCAAACTGATGCGGCTGGAAAACACCGTTACGCCGGAGCGGTTACGGCATGCGGTGCTGACGGCAATTTCCGAGGTCAACGCCGAGCTGTACCTGTACCGGGAAGCGCAGATGTGCACCGGATTCAGGCAGTTGTCCGACGTTCCCGCCGAGCAGATCGACGGCCAGAGCGAAAAACATCATCACTATCTGCGTGCGGTTAGCACGATTGCCACCGCGTCGCTGTACGAGCGTTACCGGGGCTATGACGCCAGTGCCAAAGGCAACAACAAAGCGGACGCGCTCGACGGCACGATTGATGAGCTATGGCGCGATGCGCGCTGGTCAATCAGCCGCGTACAGGATAAGCCGCACTGCATCATCGGGCATATCTGATGCAGGTTATCGCACAGCAGGGCGACACCCTCGACACCCTCTGTTATCGCTATTACGGGCGCACGCAGGGGGTGGTCGAGGTGGTGCTTACCGCCAATCCGGGGCTGGCCGCGCTGGGGGCGATCCTGCCCCACGGCGCCGCCGTCACGCTGCCGGATATCGATACCGCCCCGGCGCGTGAGTCCGTCCAGTTATGGGACTAACGCAATGAACGAACCCGATAAAAGCATTTTGTCTTTATTCCTCATCGGCGCGCTGATCGTCGTGGGGAAAGTGTTGGCAGGCGGCGAACCTGTCACGCTGCGCCTGTTTATCGGCCGCACCCTGTTAGGGGGTTTTGTGTCGATGGTGGCGGGCGTGGCGCTGGTGCAGTTCCCCAACCTGTCGCCCGTCGCTATCAATGGCATCGGTGCGGCGCTGGGGATTGCTGGCTATCAGGCCATTGAACTGTTGATCAAGAGCAAGCTGGGAAAGGGGAAAAAAGACGATGCCGATAAGTAAAAGTCTGTCGCCGAATCTGGCGGCCTTTCTGGATACGCTGGCATTTTCCGAGGGGACGGCGACGCACCCGCTAACCCGAAGCAGCGGCTATGACGTGATTGTCACCGGGCTGGATGGCAAGCCGGAGATTTTTACCGACTACCGCGATCATCCGTTTGCCAGCGGCCGCCCGGCGAAGGTGTTTAACCGCCGGGGTGAAAAATCCACAGCATCCGGGCGCTATCAACAGCTCTATCTGTTCTGGCCGCATTACCAGCAACGCATGAAGCTGCCGGATTTCAGCCCGGCGTCACAGGACCGGCTGGCCGTGCAACTCATTAATGAGCGCCGGGCGCTGGCGGATATCGAACGCGGCGACATTGAACGGGCGATTTCCAAATGTCGCAATATTTGGGCGTCACTGCCCGGCGCCGGTTACGGTCAGCGTGAACACGGTCTGGATCGGCTGGTTCAGGTTTACCAGCAGGCCGGGGGAATGCTGGCATGAGCAAAGCACTGACGCAGATTATCGCCATTATGGCAGCGTGGCTGCTGATTATGCTGGCCGTGACCAAATGGCAACTGTCCAACGCCAAGGATGCACTCGACCAGCAGGGCGTCACATTAAGCCAGCAAAAAGACGCCCTGCTGGCGCAGAATGCCACTATCGGCACGCTACAGGAAAACGCCCGGCGTAACGAGCTGGCCCAGGTCGAGCTGCGTACGAAATTATCACAGGCCGGGCAACTGGCCGCGTCCCGCGATAAGAAAATCACAAGGTTACTCAATGAAAATGAAGCCCTGCGCCGCTGGTATGGCACTGCTTTGCCTGATGCTATTAAGCAGCTGCACCGCCGCCCCGCCTTTGCCAGCGCCGACGGTTATTTACGTTGGCTGTCCGAAAGTGACGAGCTGCCCGATCCCGGCCAGCAGTCCGCAAACCAACGGTGAGTTAAGCGCCGACAATCGGGTATTGGAAAATGCACTGGTGAGCTGTGCGCTACAGGTGGAAACCATTAAACACTGTCAGGAACAACACGATGCTGAAACCGCAAAGCCTGCGCCGCGCCCTGAGTGACGCCGTGCCGGTACTGAAAAATAATCCCGATATGCTGCACGTTTTTATCGACAGCGGCGCGGTGATATCAACGCTCGCCCCGTCGCTGTCGTTTGAAAATCAGTACACGCTAAATCTGGTCATTACCGACTTTACCGAGGATATCGACTGGCTGCTGGTGCCGATTAACGCCTGGCTGCGAGAGAATCAGCCCGACATGCTGGCAAATGACGAGTTACGCAAAAAAGGCTTTACCTATATTGCCGATATTAACGATAACGGGAGCTGTGATATCAGCATCAGCTTGCGCCTGTCTGAGCGAGTGATCGTTAAAGAGGTTGATAAAGCGTTGCACGTTACCCACGCGCCGGAGCCGCCGCTACCACTCCCTGTAGAACGCCCTATGGCGTTATACATTCATGGCGAATTAGTGAGCCAGTGGCATGAATGAGCTGAAGCCCTTTGACGATAAGCTGGCCGGGCTGCTTGCCAGCCTATCCCCAGCGGGGCGCCGACAGTTGGCCGGAAAGGTGGCAAAAGCGCTGCGCAGCAGTCAGCAACAGCACATCAAACGGCAGCAGGCACCGGACGGCACACCCTATGCCCCACGCAAAGCGCAGCCGGTTAAGGGCAAAAAAGGCCGGGTTAAGCGTCAGATGTTCCAGAAACTGCG
>NZ_KZ819109.1:0-17641 GCF_003115855.1 Brenneria corticis | reverse complement strand
TAAACCCAGGTTTGCGCGAATCCATGCCGAAAAATACAATCAGAAATTTCAAGGAATTGAGAGATGCTGATCGGCTATGCGCGAGTGTCAACCGGGGATCAAAACCTCGATTTACAGGAAAATGCGCTGATTCGCGCAGAATGTGAGCAGATTTTTACCGATACAGCGAGCGGGAAAAACGCCCGGCGGCCCGGATTGCGCCGCGCAATTCGGCGGCTGAAATGCGGCGATACACTCGTTGTTTGGAAACTTGATCGGCTGGGCCGCAGTGTTCGGGATCTGATAACTCTCGTATCTGATTTGCAGAGTAGGGGTATCCATTTCCGCAGTCTGACCGATAGCATTGATACCAGCACGCCAGCCGGCCGATTCTTTTTTCATGTAATGAGCGCCCTTGCGGAGATGGAACGCGAGCTGATCATTGAGCGCACCCGCGCAGGGCTAGCGGCGGCGAGAGAGCAGGGCAGGATCGGCGGCCGCCGGCCGGTAATGACACCGCCGATCATCGATCTCGCTCGGAAAATGCTGGCGAACGGGGCAACACGACAACAGGTAGCGAATGTTTGTGGCGTGACGGTCAAAACAATTTATAAATATTTTCCCGCCCGCTCATGAAAGAAACCGCCGTGCTCGGCTATTTCGTCGAGCGCGTCTTCAAGTGTTGGGAACGGATCGATGTGAATTGCTGTTGCCTCTGTCTTTCCGACAATGACTGCGACATAAAATCCGCTGTCTTCAACAACAGCGTATGAACCTTCTGGGCACTCTGTCAGCATATCGTTGTCGTCCAGTACGCAGATCGTCGCTCCGTGATAATCGATTGTTTTCATGCTCCATCACCTTTTAATTGCGCCTGCTGCTAATACGCGCTAAATTTCCCAAAGATACCAAGCCTCGCCTTAAACCGCGGGGCTTTTTTTTATTCCCTTTTTATATCATCTCAGGATCCCCATGGCGACCATTGATATCACCACGATGCGTGGCGAGATGCCGCGTGTCGTCGGGCATCTATTGCCTGAATCCAATGCCACACTGGCACAGGGCTGTCATTTTCGGCACGGGGTGATCTCGCCGACGTCTGACGATACCGATCGGGAAAAGGCATTCTCTATCGCGCCGCAAACCATCTTCCACTACCGTGATAATTTCTGGTTCGCGTGGAACAAGATTGTCGACGCCATCCGCAGCCCGGTGGCGAACGATGACTATGACCGGGTTTACTACACCGACGGTGAGTTCCCGAAGGTGACGTCGGCGGAGATAGCGACGGCCGGCAGCGGCAACTACCCGGCAGCGTATTTTCGGCTCGGTATCCCGGCGCCGGAAAACGCGATCGCGATAGCTGCGGTGACGCCGCCGGCAGATGCCGAAGAGGACGACGCGACCGATGATGAGACGCGGTTCTATACGGAAACCTATGTCACTGCGTACGGCGAAGAGGGGCCACCGGGCCCGGCGTCGGCAGAGGTCACCATTATTTACCCCGACAGTACTGTGACGTTGACGCTGCAACCGCCTGGAGTGCAAAACAACAACATCACCCATCGGCGCATTTACCGGTCAGCGACCAGCACTGAATCCGCCGACTACCTGTTGGTTGCGGAACTGGAGATTGCCGTTGCCTCGTTTGTTGACGACCTGAGCGATGCTGAACTGTCCGCGTCGCTGGAAACCTACGATTACTACATGCCGCCGGACGAGATGATCGGGCTGTGCATGATGTCGAACGGCATCGCCGCCGGTTTCATGGGTAACCAGGTGATGTTCAGCGAGGCGTATTTGCCGTATGCCTGGAAGGACTCGAACAAGCAGACCACGCAGGACGAAATCGTCGCCATTACCCCGGTTGGCACTACGCTGGTGGTCGGCACCAAGGGGCTGCCGTACATATTTTCTGGCATCACGCCGTCGAACATCACCAGCAATCACCCGATCATCGCACTGTCCTGCGTATCCCGGCTAAGCATGGTCACGATGGATGGTTTCGCGCTGTACGCCTCGCCTAACGGGCTTGTGTCGATCAGTGCCGCCGGCGCCGCAGAGATCGCCACGGCGAATATCATCGAGGCCAAACAGTGGCGCAGTGAGTTTAACCCGTCAACCATCCGCGCCTGGCGGGTGGAAAATGAATACCTGGCGCTGTATGACACGGATATCGGCACCGCCGGGTTTATCTTCGATCCGATCAGCATGGATATCCGGCGTGTGACCACGACGTTCGATACCGCTTATAACGATGAGTCTGGGGATACGCTGTATATCGTCAAGGGTAAGCAACTTTATACGCTGGGCGATGGCGCGTTGCCGCTTAATTTCCGCTGGCGGTCAAAGATCTACCTGGCGCCATCCGATACGTCATTTACCTGTCTACGGGTGATGACCGATGCGCCGGCGGCCGTTGGGCTGATTCTTTATGCGGATGGGCGGACTGTCCTGCAACTGCCTCCGGGCAGCCTGCGAGAACCATTACTGAAACTGCCGCCGCAGCGTGGCAAGCGCTGGCAGGTAGAAGTATTCGGTAGCGCCCAGGTAGATCGCATCACGCTGTCTACGTCCATGCAGGAGATGCCGGCATAATGGCGACGAAGTGGAATAGCGGCACCGACTCGTCGTCGGTCGCCGAGAATATGCAGACGCTAACTGGCCAGCGCGGCGACGGCAGCCAGCGCGCGGTGACATATGCGGATCTGGCCTCTCTCGGCCTGGCGAACCTGCAGATGCTGGGCGGCAAAGCTAAACTGACGCCAGGCGGCGGCGGAGGTAGCGAGTCATCAAACAGCAAGGTCCAGACGCCCACGCGCCCGACTGGATTCGGGGCGACAGGCGGTTTTGCATACATCCTGCTGGAATGGGATATGCCGTTATATACAGGGCGCTCGCTGACGGAAATCTACCGTTACCCCGAGGATAATCTGGCGAACGCGGTGCTGATCGCCACCACCGCGGCGGGCGTATACGGGGACCCTGTCGATCCGGCGACGGGCTATTACTACTGGATCCGGCACGTCAATATCAACGGCAAGCCCGGCCCGTATAACGATTCAGTAGGCACCTATGCGGAAACTCACGCCGATCCGGCCGCAATCGTTGAAATGGTGCAGGAGCAGTTAAATCAGTCGCCGCTGATTGCGGAGTTGGTGAGTAAAATCGGCGAGAATGAGCAGGGCATAAGCGCGCTGGATGCCGACGTGGCCGCGCTCACACAAACCGCAACTGAGCTTGAACAGATAGCCGACGATATGGCCGCCGGGATTGATGTTCGTAATGCCGAAGTCGATCAACGGTTCGACACCGTCGAGGCCACGGCGAACGCAGCGGCGACAAAGGCCAGCGTTACGGAACTGAGTCAGACGGTGGCGACACAGAATAGCGCAATGGGCCAGCGCGTAGACACCGTTGAAGCCACGGCGAACGCAGCGGCGACAAAGGCCAGCGTTACGGAACTGAGTCAGACGGTGGCGACACAGAATAGCGCAATGGGCCAGCGCGTAGACACCGTTGAAGCCACGGCGAACGCAGCGGCGACAAAGGCCAGCGTTACGGAACTGAGTCAGACGGTGGCGACACAGAATAGCGCAATGGGCCAGCGCGTAGACACCGTTGAAGCCACGGCGAACGCAGCGTCATCAGCAGCCCAGACCAACGCCACGGCCATTGCCACTCTTGATGGCGTTAAGGCGATGTGGACGGCGAAAACCCAGGCGGGCCAAATATCCGCCGGTATTGGCATCGTGGCAAACAGCGACGGCACGTCGCAGGTGGCCGTGGCGGCCAACCAGTTTTTTATCTTTGATCCCAACAACCCGAATGATGACAGCACCTATGCTATTCCGTTTGCAGTGGTCGATGGCAAAGTGGTTCTGGACCAGTTGATTGCGCAGGACGCGGTAGTAAAGATTCTGGCAGCCCAGACCATCACGGCTGACACGGTTAAAGTCGGTGCCACACTGACCGCCGTCAATATCAAATCGTCCACCATCGAGAACGGCGGGTTCACCGTGGACGCCCTCGGTAATGCCACATTCGGGCAGTTGGTGATCATTTCGGCGACGGGACAGATAACAATCAGATCAGCGCTGACAGGCCGGCGCATGATCTGGACAAATGGGCTGATTCAGATTTTTGATGATGATAATTTCAAGATTGCAGACTTTGGTATTTGGTGAGAATAAACATGCCAGCCGGTTTAAGAATATGGAATCCTGACGCGATAGACCCTAGCGAAGCGGTGATTGATATAACATTGCGCTGCCTAAATATATTGGGGACGATTGAAACTGGCGCTTTTATGGCTCCCAATACGTGGGATAATACCCCGAGCGAGTTAGCCGGCCAGGGATATAATGATGACGATATATTTACTTCTCGGAGTATAACCGTTCCTGAATTCGCCTATGGAAAGCCATTTTATAATATCTCACTGAATGATTATGCGTATTTGTCTAATGCGGTTTCAAACCAAACGAAAGCCTATAATTGGTTAATAAATGGATATGCTTCAGCGAATGATGTGGCTACTGCGATCAATAATGAGGGGATCCGATACTATAATAATGGAGATAATATTAGCATGGATAGTGGGCCGTCGTGGGGAGGAATCGGTTGGTCTCTATTTCGCAGTTTTTGCGAGCCGGACGTGATTATATCAGGTACCACGTTAACATATCGTTATCTTGCTGGCTGGCGGGATAATATTTTAGGTGATTACAATGGAATTTTTATCGGCGCTCATAAAATAACGTATGGGGTGGTGTAATGTCTCAGACCGGTGGTGTCCGGATATTTAACAATAGCAGAACATTACAAATCACTAATCAAGATAAACCGTATGTGCTGCTAAAAAGCGTAAAAATAACTTCTGCCGATAGTTGGAATTATTATACTAACGGCATGAAGGCAATAAGTAGTAAACGGTTGTTTAATTTTCAACAGCGCGTTGGTGAATATGGCGATCTCCTTTTCGCCATTCACACCGAAGGGTGGGATGCTCGCTGCACTGTGGATTTAGCGGGTAATCTTTGCATGTGGCATGACTTATCTATTCAGTCTGGGCAATATATCGAAGTCTATGTATTTGCCCGCGTCACACCGACATGGACAGGAAATTCCGGATTACGGTTATTTAAGCCCGGCTATGGACTGATTTTCGATAGTTCGTGGCACATATTGAATATCGCTGATGTTGTCGAGGTGCCAGCTGACAAGCCTGCGTACAGCCCATCTGTGGGGTTTACACCTTATCAAATAACAACATCCTATACGGATTCGGAATATGCTGTTGCGCAATCAACACGTCGGCAAATAGCGTCGGAGTGGCTGGATAACATGCCAAATACCGGGGAGATTATGGGCTATCATTTTCAGGTTTGCGCCTGGATGAAGGGTAGTACGGTCACGCTGACCGGTGTTCCCGTGGGGATTGATGTCACCGGTGGATGGGAGCGCTATCCGTATATTTACAACCATACTGGCACAACGCTGCTATATCTCATCGACACGACTAATTACCCGGTGCCGTATGATCTGGAGGCGTAAATGCCACTCGAACGGTTAATAAATCAGGTTGCCGCAGAAGCTCGCGAGCCGAACTTGATTGAAAACATTCAAGACGCCTGCTGTAAAAAGCAGGCGTTTTGCTTTGGTACGAAGCAGGGCCGGATAGTGTTATGTCCGCAAGTGAGAGATGGCATTCCCTATGTTTTTATCTGGCTGGCGGCCAGCGCTGAACCGGGCAGTATTTCCCGCTATCTGGATGAGGTAAAAACACTGACGCGCATGATTGGCGGGCGCTGGGCGGAGTTTTGCACGGCACGTAGGGGATTTATCAGGGTGGCTCGTCGCCATGGCTGGGAAAGACTGGCCGATGAAGGTGGGCTGATGAAATTCAAAATACCGATGTGAGGTGATATATGGGCGGCGGAGGCGGTGGAAGCACAGAAGTTAAAGAAACCACGCAGCAGCAGGCGGCGGCGGAGGTAGCAAAACAACAGTGGGATCTGTACCAAAACGAACTGAAGCCATACGAAAACCTGTTCATGGATAAGGTGGACTCACTGAATGATGAACAGAAATACACCGACATTGCCGGTGACGTCAATCTGGGATACCAGCAGGCGTTTGGCCGGGCGCGGCAGCAGACCGCCGATAATCTGACGTCTGCCGGTGTTGATCCAAGTAGCGGCAAATTCCAGTCGGCGCTGGGCGATTTGGCCGAGGATCAGGTAGCAGGAACGATTGACGCTACGGCCCGATCGCAGACGGACCAGCAAAACAAATATATTGCCGGGCTGCAAGATGTTCAGGCGGTTGGCGCCGGGCAGAAGGCGGAGGCGCTGCAGAGCTACCAGGGGATCGCTGCGGCAGCTAACCAGAAAGCCCTTTCTGACGCGCAGAGCTCTCTATCAAAACAGGCGGCCAATCAGCAATTGGTGGGGGCGGTGGGTGGCGCGCTAACCAGCTACGGACTCAAAGATGTCACGAGTTCGTCGCCAACACCCGGGCTTTCCAGTTCGTCCGGTGTGTTTGGCGGCCTTAGCGGAAACAACTCTTGGAACGGCAGCAACTACTCCAACCTGAAATATTGAGGTGAACCATGGGCGTAGCATCAGATACTTTTGCCAATATTACACGGCAGCAATATGCGGACTGGGTAAATCGCTATTACCCCAAACTACAGGAGTTGATGGACTACTCCACCAGCGGGGAAATGATGAATAACGAACTGGCGCGGGTGGGGTCAACCCAACAGCAGGCGCTAAACACTGCAACGGTTGGCGTGACCAATCAGCAGGCGCGCTATGGCACCTCGTCGCAGACTAATAGTAATGACAATAGCCTGGGGCTGAAATCGGCACTCGCAACCGCGGGTGCAAAAAATGGCGTTCGTGATGCAGAGACCGACCGGCAGTTGAGCATTTTGACCGGTGGCACTACGTCGCTGCGCAGTCTTCTTGATATCGGGAGTGATACATAATGGGTTACGGTTTGATTGATATCGCCGCACAAACACGCCAGCAGGCAATGTCTGGCATGCAGCAGGCGTCGGAGGCCGAACAGCAGCGCGAGGCGGCCAACGAGCAACTGAAAGCGCAGCAGAAACAGATGGCAAACCAGACGAAGGGAACAATGGCCGGTATGGGGGCGGCCAGTGGCGCCGCTATTGGTGCAACCTATGGATCGTGGGGCGGCCCCATTGGAATGGGTATCGGTGCCGCGGTTGGGCTACTGGCCGGCTCATTATTTTCCTGATCGGGGGATTTATGGCGGATTTACGTGGTTTAGCGGATGGGTTCACCTCTGGATTCAACATGGTTGATTCGGCTGTCAGTCGGCGGCAGGAATCGGAATTGAGGCGCCTGCAATTACAGCAGCAACAGCAGAACGCTGACCGAAGTTTTGGTTTGGCTCAGAATCAATTTGATTACAGAAAAGAAGCTGATTCGCAAGACAGACAACGGCAGGCCGAGCGGGATAAAGTCGGCGATCAACGCTGGCAGACTGAGTTGGGGTTGAATAAGCGAAACGCAGACCGGTCATATGGTTTACAGGCCCAAAGTGCCAAGTTGGCGCGGGATCAGTTTGATTTTAAGGTTGAGGCGATGAAGCGTCAGCAGCGATTGGAAGAAGAGATGCCCATGGTTAAAGCTGCATGGGATCGGCTCGACGCCGGCATAATGGATGATGAAACAATGCGCCTTATAAATATGGCATCGGACGATAATCCACTGAGTCCAAAGCGGCTTTATGGGCAGGATAAGATTCAAACCGTTCGAGATATTAACGTGCTCATGCCGCAAGTGAATGATGGGACGTTGGACTATAACGATCCAGCAGTCATCCGTTCTACCAACAAGGTTTTTTCCGATGTTATCCAGCGGAATATCGGCGAGAAAGACCCAGCTACCGGGAAGACTATCAAAGATAAGGAACTGGCTCATATCGGCCTGACGGAAGATGGGAAAGGCATATTCTTCACGCTTAAAACGATCTATGACGATGGGTCTTCATCATTCAAGCCCATGACGCAGAATGCATCAGCGGACGAACGGGATAATCTGGCCATCATTCCAATTGAACGCGCGTTTGAACGGTTTCGCGGTTACAGCCAGATGGTTGGTGCAGCAAATGATCCCAGGCTGGCGCAGTTTATGAACAAGCACGTCAACGGCGATTCTAAAAACGAGCGAGCGGAGGCCAAAGAGTATCGAACTCAAGCGATTCGACTGGACACAGAAGAAGCCAAAGCGATCGCCAAAGACCCGGACAATGCAGTCACGATTCGCGCCCAGTTTGACCAGGCGAGGAGTCGGCTTGATGAGGCGTTTGGTAAACAACCAAAGGACAGTGTCGCCCCTATGCTGCAGCAATGGGCAGGGAATGATCCGGGCAAAGCCGCGTTCGTACAAAAAGCGATGGCGGCCAGCGTGTTCTCTGGCGGCGTTACGCCGGAACAACTTGATGCGAAATATGAAGAGTATCAGCGTGGTCAGATCAGCCAGAAAAACCAACAGACAGCCCAGCAACTGCGCGAGCGTGCTCAGTCTATGAGCCTGCCATACAGCAGGTGAATTCACCTTACTACACCGGATAGTAATTCTCCTTTCAAGTGACACACATACGCGCTAAATTCCCCAAAGATACCGAGTTATGCCCTAAAAAGCGGACTCGGTTTTTTTATGTCTAAATTCTGGAGTCCGTAATGGCCTACGACCCGCAGCAACTTCGCCCAGAAGCGCAGCAAGCAAACAATAACCGTCAGGAGTTGAATATTCAGCAGCCCGGTGAAATGTCCGATTACGACCGTCAGTTTTTCTCAAATTGGAATAAGCCTTCCCAAGATCGACCCAAATCAACCTGGGGCGACGATGTTAAGGCGCTCGCCGCCGCGCCCCTCAACATGGTGGCCGGCGTAGGGCAGATATTCAAAGCCGGGAACCAAATCCTTGACTCGAAAGCAGCAGAACAGGAGGAAACAAACCCTAATCCGCTGGGACTCAGCGATGAGATGATGGCGGTGATGCGCCAGAACAGCGGTAACCCGCTGTCGCGCGCCGGCAGCGCCGCTATTCAGGGCGCTGGTGAACTGGCCGGAAGCGCAGCGCAATCCATCTTGGATTCACGCACCGAGGAGGCGAAACAGGCTGCCGCCCAGGACTTTGCGACCCTTGATCGTGACCAAGACGGCAATATTACCGGCATCAGTGCAGGTGAGGGGTTATTCAACCCCAGCGCATGGATGCAGAATGCCATTCCAAGCATGGCAATGATGTTTACCAGTGCAGGCGCCGCAAAGCTGGGATCGGCCGCTGTGCGGGAAATGGTCGAGAAGGCTGCATTCAACAAGCTGCGCCAAAAATTGCCGGAAGAATCTGCACGGCAGGTTGCCAAAGCGACGGCAGATCGCGCCGCCGCAGCTGCTGGGAAAGGTACATTCGTTGGTTCGCAAACGGCGACGGCTCAGGGACAGGGCGGCATCGACATGCGCAACGAGATCAACTCACTATCATTTGACGAGCTGATGAGCAGTACCACCTTTCAGCAGGCGTTCAACGATATTGATACTGACCCAAACTACGCCAATCTGGATGATACGCAAAAACTCACCATGGCCCGCAGTATGGTGGCGGAAAAGGCGGCAAATGCCGCTACGTTCGACCCTAAAGCATTAGCGGCTAATATCGGCGCGGCATTGCTGGGCGATCACACGCTGATATCGCTCGTCACAAAGAGAGCAGCGGCACGAGGAATTCTCACAGGTATGGCGAAGGGTGCTATTGCCGAGGGCACGACGGAGTTTGCCCAGGGCGCGACGCAGCGTTACGTTCAGAATGAGCAACTTATCGACACTGCCGGCCAGAATATCGATCCCATGAAAGACGTGCTGGAAACCGGGGTGAATAATGCGATCGTTGGCGCGGGCATGGGCGCGGGTTTTGGTGCTGTTGGGGGAATGCGGGGCCGTAAAGATGCGAAAGCGGCGATAGAGCAGGAGCCGGATCAACAACAGACGCAGCAGCAGGATCAGCAACAGCGCCAGGACAAGCAAAAGCAACTGGAAAAACAGTACGGGCAGATGCTGGACGGCGATCTGCTGACTGCTTTCCAGAGCTTGAGTCAAAAGGAAGAACTGACACCGGAAGAACAAGAACAGTACCAAGCCGTGCATTCCGCGCTGACCCGGCGGCTGAGTGTCGGTGGGCTCCGAGTGGATTTGCCTAAGTGGCCGAGTTCGGGTAATGAGACCGGCAACGGTTCAGGCATCCCGGTGGCAAGGTTGGGCGATGATGGCCCGCCACCGGGTTATAACGGCGAGTGGCGCGATGGAGGACCTGTTATTTCGGTTACCAGCGGGGCAGATACGCCGCAGCTCAATCCGGAGAATGTCGCCGGCACGCCGCAAAGCCGTATCGATGAATTCCGCGATACGCCCGCCTATCTCCGTCAGGATCCGCGTGTTCAAGGGTTTGCTGAAGATAGTGAAGTACAGCAGGCGTTGGCCGAACAGCAAGCAGCACCAACCGCCGACGAACTTATTCGCCTGCAGATAGAACAGGGTGACCAGGGTTACACGCCGGAAGAAGTGGCGGCGCTGGAGCGGGCAGAGCAGATTATCGCCGCACGTCGCCCGCGCCTGCCGTCTCCAGGGCAAACCTCTGTCATCGCCATGCCGGGTGAGGTTCGTCAGGTAACCGATGAGCAACAGTCCGGCACTGGGCCGCAATTTGATGCCGGCGAGCAGGTGCGCGGACAGCAGTACATCCCAGCGGAGCGCGCCGCCGCCGGTGGTAACGAAGTCGGCCGGGCCGCTCGTACCATCGAGGGCGAAACGCGCGCCCAGCGGCAGACGCGGGAATTTACCGACGCGATGGGCGAGGCGCCCGCCGCGCTGCCGGATCAGCGCCACCGCGTCGCCGGCGTGCCGGTCGATGCGCAGACGGAAGCCTATGCCCGCGGGGAACCGGTCGGTCAGTTGAAATTGTTCGCGGGCAACAAGCCATATTCAAGCGAGCGAGTGGCCCGAGCCACGCAATGGGCGAAAGTGCCAGGCGCGACTATCGAACCGGTTGGTGATGGCTACGGCGTCCGCCTGCCGCCGGAACCAACGATAGGAGGTAGCAATGCCGTTACCGAACAGGCTGCTGCCGGTGGCCGAACTGATGTTCTTCCTGGTGGTGCAGCCGCCGACGGCGATGCTTCACTGACCGGCGAGTTGAAGCTGTACGCACCTGGGCAACCGTACTCCAGCGAAAGAGTCGCCAAAGCGTCCCGCTGGGCAAAAATGCCGGGGGCGATAGTAGAGCCTGTCGGGAATGGTTACGGGGTGCGTCTGCCAGCAGCAGATACTGAGACCGTAGGGAAGCGAGGACCAAAGCTCACCGACTTCGGCGAGGAAATCAAGGGCGCGGCCAAGCATCGATGGGGGCAATTCTCCAGCGCGATGGAGAAAGCTGATACGGCCGACGACATCCAGACACAACCGCTTTCCAAACTGTTCCCGCACCCTGAATACGAGAAGATGGCGGCGGGCGGCGTGGACAGCCACACACTGGCGGCGTTGGCGGTGTTGCGCGGGCAGATCCCCAACAAACCCAGTTCCCCGTATAAGGTTGCCGGGTGGGGCCGTACCGTTAAAACCATCAAGGGTATGGCTAACGACCTGTTGAGTGGAAATATTTCGCGTGAAACCTTCCGCCAGCATATGCAGTCCCGCCCGGCTTTATCCCGCACGCTAAACTCCATTGATCTGGTATCAAAGTTCTCGCCGTCTGAAATGCGCGAAGCGGCCAGATACCGAGTCCATCACGGGCGCTACACGAAGTTTGAAGGCCAGGATTATCCCAACGGCAAAGACTTCTACACGCTGGTTCGCCCGGATGGCAGGTCAACGGGCATAACTGCCGGCTCCATGGAGAAACTACTCCCGAATGCGCAGACCTACATTAAGACGGCGATCGGGGCGAAAAACGAGGTCAGCGGCAAGCAGTCAAAAATCGAAACGTTCATTCGCCGCGCCGGCGGTCAGATCTTCTTGGGATATAAAGGCGGTGCTGGTGTCTTGCCGCTGAAGTCTGGATTCAAAAACGCAGGTGAGGCGCGCGCATACCTGCAAGATAACCGCCCCGAACTGGAAGAAAAGCTGGAAAAGCTGCGCAAAATCTCCCGCGAAGAGCAGCGCAACCCGGAAAACCGTAAGCGCGTTGGGCCGTCGCCGCGCAAAGGTGATGTGACGCCGGAACAGTTCACGGGAAAATTCGGTTTTCGTGGCGTCCAGTTTGGCAACTACGTTGAGGGCTCGCGCCGGCAGGCCGACCTGAATGAAGCCTACGACGCTCTGAGCGATCTGGCCGATGTTGTGAATGTGCCGGCGCAGGCGCTGTCCTTGAATGGTGAACTGGGGCTGGCGTTCGGCGCGCGCGGCAAAGGTGGGCAGAACGCAGTAAGGGCGCACTACGAGCCTGGGGAGGTGGTGATCAATATCACCAAAGCGAAAGGTTCCGGCACGCTGGCGCATGAGTGGTTCCACGCGCTGGATAACTATTTCGGCCAGGCTAACCGGAATGGCCACGACAATGCTGGGCGTGGTGATGCATACCAGACAAGAGACAGGTTCCGCAACGGCAACGTGCGGCCCGAAGTCCGTGACGCGTTCCGAAACGTCATGAAGGCGGTCGGCGACAGCGGAATGACGAAACGCTCTTCTGTCCTTGATGAGGCGCGAAGCAAAGCCTACTGGTCCACCGATATTGAGATGGCCGCCCGCGCATTCGAGGCGTATGCGAGAGATAAGGCTGCGTCGAAAGGCATCACCAATGATTACCTGGTAAACATCCGCGATCCCGACGCATTCGATCCGGATACGCACGCCTACCCGACCAAAGCAGAGATGGACGGCGGGATCCGGCAGGCATTCGATAATCTGTTCAAGACGCTGAAAACTCGGGAAACCGATAAAGGCATCGTCTTCTATTCTCGCCGCAAACCCACCGATCCCGTTGGCGCCGTTGTCACTGGCGCTGACATCGGCGGCGGCAATATCATCCATGATGGCAGCTTTAGCAAAGACGGCGGCCGGCCGGAAAGCGCCATGACGCGAGACCGTGTGCAGCTGGCTGCAGATGGTTTTGTGTCTAACCTGAACGGCGCGGCCAAGATTAAAGTTAAAGCCGTCCAGACGCAGGCCGAAGCGGCCGCCATGATGCCCAACGGTATTCCGGCAGAGTTCGGCACGGTGCATGCCATCTATCAGCCGGAGCTTAGCCGGGTGATCCTCGTCGCCGACAACATCGCCAATCCTCGTGAGTTGCGCGCCAAGCTGCGGCATGAAATCATCGCCCATCACGGCCTGGCCTCGGTGATCGGTGATGTGGAGTACGACCGTATTATGCGGGTGCTCCACCAGACCCGCGATAGCAAGAATAAAACCATTCAGGACGTTTGGCGCCAGGTAGAACAATCCTATGGACAGGAGTCATTGGAGACACAGGCCAATGAGTTTCTGGCGCATATGGCCGAGCGTACGGAACTTACCGGGTTAGGGGCGGCGTGGGATCGGTTTATCTCTATGCTTACCGCCACACTGCGCCGTGCGGGGATTATCAACGCGGGCATCGATGTGACGCCGGCGGAGATCCGTAGCATCTTGCGCACCATCACCGGACGGTTTCAGAAGACGGCGATGTACGCAAACGAGCAGCCGGGCACACGCGCGTACGAGGATACGTTCTCGCGCGCCGACGCGCTTTATTCTCAGAGCAACGATAACGTTGATCCACTTAAGCCGCTGCCGGCGGAAGCGGAACAGTTCCGCACCGATCTGGATCGCGCTATGCGGTCACTGAAATCCGGGGATATGTCCATCAAGATCGGACGTACTCCACCGGTACTGCGGGCTTTGGGCGCGCCGAATCTGGACATGTACATCAATCGCGACACGGTGCGTAAGGCCACTAACGGCGTGAAACACGACGTTCCGATGGATGTGATTGAGCGATTGCCGGAACTGATGCATGACCCGGTGGCGGTGTACCGATCGGCTACGCAGGATAATGCGGTGGTGGTGCTACTGGAGGCCAAAGACGCGAACGGAAATCCGGTATTGTCTGCCGTTCATATGAATGCGGCGCTGAAACGCATTGACGTGAACCGTATTGCGTCGGTCTATGGCACGGAAGAAGGCAAGAAGATCCGGACAATGGAAAGGGAGGGGCTGGCACTTTATCAACGGGCAAAAGAAAACCCTGATAACCCTCATTCACAGGGGCTCCAATTGCCCAAGGAGGAGCGTTCTTATCAGGGTTCTGATCCTTCATCTGGTACGGCCCAGGGACTCCAATTGTCCAAACGCGGTTCACCAAATCAAGGCTCAGGTCAAAATATACTCTCTTCCGACGATATCCGCAAGAACAAGACGCTCTATTCCCGCGCCGCAGCGCCGGACATGGACGCCGAGGTCAACCGCAAGATGGGGCTGGTTCCCCGAAGCAACTGGTTTACCAAGGCCCGCGACTTCTGGGATATGGCAACCGACAAGGACAAGACGGCGCTCAAAGAATGGTGGCGCGAAACCTTCCGCAAATTGAACACCCGTACCTTTGACGGCCTGGCGCCGCTGAAATATGCCGAGGACGCTGCCGGCGGCTTCGAGCACAGCGTTTCCGGCTACATTGCGGCGCGCATGGCGAAGGGCGCCAGCACCGTGACGACCTTTATTACCGAGTTCGGGCTGGTGCGCTACAACAAGGAGGAGGGCATCACCGAGCGAATCCCCGGCACTGGCAAAGAGGATAGCCTGATGGGCATCCTTGACGCCCTGGGCGATCACCGTGAGAACTTCCTCAAGTGGATTGCCGGCAACCGTTCGGAGCGCCTGCTGGCGGAGGGCAGGGAGAACAACTTCACGGCGGATGAAATCGCCTATATGAAGAGCTTGAACCGGGGCAATGAGAAACTATTCGATGAGCAGAAGAAAAAGTATGACCGCTTCATCAAGTCGATTCTGGATTTTCATCAGGATACCGGCATGATTGATCCTGAAAGCCGTGCAATGTGGGAGGATCCTTTTTACCTGCCGTATTATCGCGAGGCGGAAAATGGCGAAACTCGCGGCCCCTGGACAACCCGAGGTATTGCCAACCAGAGCAGCATGATTCGCAAGCTCAAGGGCTCTGAGCTGACCATCAAAGACCCGATCGAAAACCTGTTCAACTACGTCGCCAAATCCATCGATTCCGGGATGAAAAACGAGGCCATGCGTCGGTCGGTGGTCAACCTGGCGGATACAGGCATCCTGGATGTCATCGAAAACCCCAACCAGATCGACTATCAGCGCCTGAAGAAAGACGTTGTAAAATTGTACGTGGACGGCAAGGAGCAACTGGTGCGCATCAATGACCCAGAGCTGTATCGGGCGCTTACCATGATCGACATGGAGCGCAGCAACTCCTTGTTCATGCGCGCCGGTCGCGCCGCCAAACGAGTGCTAACCATCAGCGTCACGGCAATGCCGGATTTCATGGCTCGCAACTTTGTACGCGACTCCCTGCATTCCTATGCCATCAATAAGGACGGCTTCAAGGCGGCGCGTTCGTCGTGGGAGGGGCTGCGCAAGGCCATGGCGAAAGACGACACGCTGCTGGACATGATGGCCGCCGGCGCCACGTTCGGTGGCGGGTATGCTAACGTGTATGATCCGGCCAGCACGGCGGCCAACATTCGCCGGGTGCTGCGCAGCAAGGGGTACACGGATAGCCAGATGCGGGAGTTCGAGTCCACCATCGTACGCAGTAGCAAGGATGCCTGGGACAAGATAGAAAAAGGGTGGGATTGGTATCGGGATAAAGGGGAGGCGTTTGAGAATGCCAACCGCGTGGCGACGTATGACGCGGCGATCAAGGCGGGTAAAAGCCCGGCACAGGCGGCGTTCGAGGCCCGCGACCTGATGGATTTCAGCATGCACGGCAGCAGCAAGTTCCTCATTGGGCTGACGGATGTTGTGCCGTTCCTGAATGCCCGCCTGCAGGGCATGAGTAAGTTGGGGCGGGCTATCAAGGAGGATCCGCGCGAGGTGTTGAAACGCGGCGGCTACATCGCGGCGGCGTCGCTGGCCTTGCTGGCGCAGAATTGGGATGACGAGCGCTATGAAGAATTGCCGGATTGGGATAAGGACACCTACTGGCACGCGTGGCTGCCCGGCGGTCAGCATGTCCGCTTCCCGAAACCGTTCGAGATCGGACTGATGTTTGGCACGCTGCCTGAGCGGTTTGTGCGTACGCTGGGCGGTGAGGACTCGCCTGGTAAATTCGGCAAGGTAGTGGCGCGTAACTTCCTTGAAACCATGGCCTTCAACCCTATCCCGCAGGTTGTTAAGCCGATCACCGAAGCGTATATCAATTATGATTTCTTCCGCGGCGGCCCGATCGAAAACATGGCCGACGAGAACCTGCTGGCCGAGGCACGCTACAACGACCAGACCAGTCTGATGATGCGCGCCATCGGCGAGGCCACCGGCCTGTCGCCGAAGAAACTTGACCACATTGTGCAGGGCTACACCGGCACGCTGGGTGCTTACGTCTTGGGCGCAACCAACATTATGGCGCGCCAGTTCAGCGACGCCGGCGAAACGCCCGCGCTTCGGCTGGACGAACTGCCGGTGATCAAGTCTTTCCTGCGCGGAGCCGACCCAGCGAAAAGCACGCAGTTCGCGGAGGACTTTTACCAGATGATGGCCAAGGCCAATCAAATCAACAGCACCATAAACGCCTACCGCAAGCGCGGGCTGCCTGATGAAGCCAATGTATTGAAGGAAGAAAATCGCGGTATCTTGTCGCAGCGTAAGAAATTGACCGACACCCAGAAGGAAGTAAAGAAGCTGAACGATCGTATCGAAATGGTACGCATCGACCGTACGCTATCGGCGGATGAGAAAAGGGTGAGAATCGATCGCATGATGGCGCAGCGTAATAAGCTGTATAGCCAGGCAGTGGAGAGGGTTAATCCGTATTTCGATTAAGTAATAAACCAGTAAAGCGAAAGCCCCGAAGTGTTACCAGCACTCGGGGCTTTCTACTTTCTACACCTTGATGAGGGCAAGGGAGAACATGTGATTGATTTTAGCAAACTGATACGGGAGTTGCGAGTCATGGGCGAAAAATTACCCAACTGGAAATTCCTTTTAATCTGGGCTGTTTTCTTTCTATTTGGGCTTTCCAGCCTGATAAATGCCGTACGTTGGTGGTAGCCGGTTACCGAAGCCAGTTCCTGATGCACATCACCAGTGCCAGGAATAAAATAAACCCCACGATCCCGAAGATGATGCTCACCTCGCTATCCATGTGCATCTTACTTTTGCTGGTTATCACCAGCGCAGCGATGCCGAACGGCATGGCAAACACCGGGTGAACGGTGATCATAACGGCGGCCAGAATCAGGCAGATGATGAAGGCGGTAGATGACATAAATATCCTTTTGCTTGCACGAAAATTTCCCGAATTTTTCCGAAATACTTCATAACTATTTGATATTGTTGATCATGAAAGGACAGTGTTGATAGGTGCCTAGAGCTCAAAAACCATAGTAATATATTGATATTTAAAGAAATATTGATAATTTCTCAGCTATAGGAATCGTATTCGGTCTTTTTTTA
>NZ_KZ819108.1:0-17967 GCF_003115855.1 Brenneria corticis | reverse complement strand
TCTGTTTCATGTAGTGATAGCTAATCACTACATGAGGAAGATACAAGCGCCCTGAGTCGGGCGCGTGCTGCGACGTGGCATAAAAATACCTTTCTTCTCGCGCACGAAATAACGCTGGGCTTACATATAATGTTATCGGTAAATTTGTGACTAAGAGACAGTCCTGCAAAGGGGGAGATTACAACACCTTGGTCAAACCGATACTCTTTTCAATCACCACCAGGGTAATTATCGCGACGAAAATAAATATCACCGAAATGGCGTTGACCGCGGGATCGAAGGTCTGGTCGATATAATTGAAAATCCTGACCGGCATGGTGACCGTCTGCGGCGCGGTGAGGAACAGGCTGACCGACACCTCGCCAAACGAGGTCACGGCGGCGAATACCGCCCCCGCCACCATGCCGGGTTTGATCAAGGGCAGCGTAACGTGCCAAAAGGTATACAGCCGCCCCGCCCCGAGACTCATCGACGCGTCTTCCAGACGGCGATCCATGGAAGCCAGGCTGACGCTGGCCGTGCGTACCGTATAGGGCAGCGCGACGATGACGTGCCCCACCGCCAGCCCGGCAATCGTGCCCGCCATGCCCGCCGCGGTGAGCACATAGAGCAGCGCAATGCCCAGCACCACCTGCGGGATCATCAGCGGCGAAAGGATAAAAGCCTGCAGGGCGTCGCGGAACCTGAATTGCAGCCGCGCCAGCGCATAGGCCGCGCCGGTTCCCAGCAGCACGGTGACCGGCGTGACGATCAACAGCAGCATAACGCTGGTGTTAAGCGCCTCTCCCCAGCCGGGATTTTCCGCCAGGGCGTAGAACCAGCGCAGCGAAAATCCCCGCAGCGGGAATTGCGGATAGGCATCGGGACTGAACGCCGACAGGGCGATAACCAGCACCGGCAGCGCCATAAACAGATAAATAATCGCCGCCGTCAACCCCGCCAGCAGGGTGAGCCAGCGGCCGTGCGCGGCAGCGCGCCTATTGTTAGTGGCCATAGGTTTTTCTTTCCCAGCGTTTAAGTATTCCCCCGGCGAAAAACGCCACCAGCAGCGTGGCGAACAGCAGGGTCAGCGACAGCGCGGCGGCCAGCGGCAGATTGGCGATTTGCAACGCCTGCTGGTAGATGGCGATCGGCAGCAGCGGCTGCAAACGTCCGCCAATCAGCAGCGGCGTGATATAGCTGCCGGCCGCCAGCGCAAAGACGATGATAAAGCCGGTCAGCATGCCCGGGATCGTCAGCGGCAGGACAATGCGCCGAAAGGTTTCAATCCGCCCCGCGCCAAGGCTCATCGACGCCAGTTTGAGATTGGGGGCGATCTCATTGAGCGAGGTGACCAGCGGCAAGACGGCGAACGGCAGCATAACCTGCACATAGGCGATGATCACCGCGGGCATATTCCACAGCAGCGCCAGCGGCCGGGGAACGACGCCCGCGGACACCAGCAGATCGTTGATCAGCCCGTTCTGGGCCAGCAGCACAATCCAGGCAAAGGTGCGGATCACCACGCTGGTCAGCAGGGGCGAAACCAGCACCACATACAGCAGGGTGCGCCATCCCCGGCTGCGCACCGACACCAGCAGCCACGCCGCCGGATAGGCCAGCAGCAGGCAGAGCAGCGCGGTAAAGACCGCAACCCACAGGGTGGTCCATAAGGCATGCAGATAGTCGGGCGAGGTAAAGACGATCAGGTACTGCGACAAGCCGTAGCCGGGCAGCGGTTCGAGCAGGCTGTCCACGTTGCCGAGGCTTTGCACCGCCAACAGCGCCAGCGGGGCCAGCAGAAACAGCAGCAGGAAGATCAGCGCCGGCGTCAGTAACGCCCAGGAGAATCGCCCGGCGCCGCGGGAGTATGACCTTACGCTCATCACGCCTCCGCCGCATCGGGCAAGGCGATCACGTCATCGCTGCGCCAGCTCAGGGTAAAGGGCGTACCCGGCGCGGGGATGGCGTCGAACTGCCCGTCGACGCTATGCGCCAGCAGCTCGCCGCCGCCGGGCAATGCCAGCCGCAGCCGCATAACGGCGCCGGTATAGCTGGCTTCCCGCAGAATGGCCGGCGTCTGATTGACCGCCTCCGCCGACGGTTCCGTCGTTATCTTGATGCGCTCGGGGCGCAGCATCAGCCCGGACGGAGGATCGCCCGGAGGCTGCTTGACCCGCAGACGCAGCGGCCGATCGGCGGCGGAAAAATGCCGCTGCGCCACGAAGTCGCCCTCGCCGCCCGCCGCATGCACGTCAAAAAGATTCGCCTGACCGATAAACTCGGCGACGAAACGGTTGGCGGGTTGCCGGTACAGCGCCAGCGGCGTGCCCACCTGTTGCAGGCGACCCCGGCCGAGAATGCCGATGCGGTCGGAAAGCGCCAGCGCCTCTTCCTGATCGTGAGTGACCAGAATGGTGGTGATGCCCACGCGCCGCTGCAACGCGCGCAGTTCATCCTGCATCTCTTTGCGCAGTTTAGCGTCGAGGTTCGATAAGGGTTCATCCAGCAACAGCACCTGCGGTTCGATAGCCAGCGCGCGGGCTATCGCCACCCGCTGCTGCTGACCGCCGGAAAGCTGATGGGGCATGCGTTCGCCGAGGGCCTCGAGCCTGACCAGCTCCAAAACCTGTTTGACCCGGCCGGCGATAGCCTTGCGCGGCAGCTTTTTCACCTTCAGGCCGTACGCCACATTGTCAAACACCGACAGGTGCGGAAACAGCGCGTAGTTCTGAAACACCATGCCGATGGCGCGCTGATACGGCGGCAGCGGCGTAATATCCCGGCCGCCGAGCGACACCGCCCCGCGGCTGGGGGCGAGAAAACCGGCGATAATATTCAACAGGGTGGTTTTGCCGCAGCCGCTGGGGCCGAGAAGGGAGAAAAATTCCCCCTGCTCAATCTGCAGGCTCACGCCGTCCAGCGCCACGTGCTCGGCAAAACGGCGTTCAATATCCTCGAGATACAACCAACTCATTGCCCTCCTCCGAGCGCCTTGCTCCAGCGGGCGGTCCACTCCGCCAGCTTCGGCGTCGCCGTGGCGTAGTCGATCCAAATCAGCTGGTTATAGGCTTCCTCCCCCACCTGCACCTGGCTCTTCAGGCTATCGCTGTATTGCACCTCTTTGTTGGTCATGCCGTAGAGCGATTTGTCGGAGAAGGCTTTTTGCACCTCGGCGCCGGAGAGATAATTCACCAGCTTATAGGCGTTGGCCAGATTGGGCGCGCCTTTGGGGATAGCCCAGTTCGCCGCCCCCACCACCGGACCGTCCGACGGATACACGAAGTCGATTTTCAGCCCCTGCTGTTTCAGGGCGAAAACGCGGCCGTCCCAGTAGGGCACCACCCAGGCATCGCCGCGCTCCAGCAGCGTTTGAATGGCGCCGGGGCTATCCGGGAAAGCCACCGCCTGTCCTTTCAGCTCGGCCAGCTTGGCGAACGCTTTATCCACGTCGGCGCCGTTTTCCAGCTTGCCGCCGAGGGCGTGCACCAGTCCGGCGAAAAATTGCAGCCCGGCGGCGTAGGTGGGCGACGAGACGGCGACGTGGCCCTTATAGGCCGGGTCCCACAGATCCAGCCAGCTTTTCGGCGCGTGCGGCACCAGATCGCTGCGGTACGCCAGCCCCAACTGGCCGAGGCTGAAAGCGGCGGCGTAGGTTTTGCCCTCGCTGACGAAGCGCTGCTGCACCGAGGAGTACAGCTTGTCCAGATTGGCGATGTGCCGCGCCTCCAGCGGCTGCAGCAGACCGGCGGCTATCGCCCGCTGAATGGTATCGGGCTGAAATACCACGATATCGTACGGGGCGCGGCGGCCTTTGGCGGCGCGCAGTTTAGCGAACCACTCGGCATCCGCCCCGGCCACCACGGTGACTTTGATATTGTTTTCCTGCGCGAACCGATCGAGACCGGCGCTGCGGATATTCTTTTCCCAGTCGCCGCCATACACCCCGATCACCACGCTGTCGGTCGGCGCCGGCGCGTCGTCGGACGCCGCCTGGCCGGCAAACGACGCCAGGCCGATGGCAAGGGAAAGCAGTAACCGTTTAAAGGGCAGTTTACGCATAGCATTACTCCTGGCTGATTAGTCGGTGGATAATCTGTTATTGGCTTGTTGTAGCGCCAGCAGCCGCTGCGGCCACTGTTGCCGAATGCGCTCGCGCGTCTGCGGATCGGGCGCAACCTGGGGAAAATCCGCCGGCAATTGCGCCAGAATGGCGGCGTAAAACTCCCGGCGCAGCCGGCTGCGCCGGGAAGGCGGATGGGCGTAAAGCGCCGCGTTGAGCCGGTCGAGGGAATCGCTGTCGAAGATCTGCCGCCAGTTGTCCCAGTGCGCGCCGCGTGAAGAGATCTGACGTATTGACTGGCGCGCCCGCGCCGTCGCGGCGACGTCGATCTGGAGATTATTCAGCACCACGCCGTACAGCTCGCGGGCGGCGGCGACACTGACCAGTCCCAACGCCACGTCGCGCTTCACCCGTTCGGCATCGCGCAAAAAGGGATCGCCCCAGCCGCCGCCTCCGGCTGTTTGCAGCATGATTTCATCCCCCCGCCTGACCGGCAGCAGATCGATCTTCCCCAGCGCCCGCGCATCGTCGCGCTGCGCATTGAGGGTCAGGCGCGTCGCGGCGCCCGGCAAGCCGCCCTGCGCCCCCCAGGGCTGGAAGCGCAGGCGCTCCATGCCGCGCGCCAGAATCAGGGTGTCATCCTGTAAAATCCGCACGCGGATTTGTTGCCCGCAGCCGCCGCGCCACTGTCCGGCCCCGGCGGAATCGGCGCGCAGGACGTATTCGCGGATCTCGATCGCCGTTTCCGCTTCCACCATTTCGACGGGATTGTTCGCCAGATTGGAGATACTGTTATCGCGGCCGTCCACGCCGTCGCAGCCAAAGCGTCCGCCGCCACCGCCCACCATGGGCTCGATAACCTGCACGTTCTGCCCCCGTTCGCCGCGCTGCGCCGCCACCAGCGGAATAATGGCGCCGCCGCTGGCCGCCGGCATGATATCGGGCAGCGCCTGTCCCAGCACGCCGTTGAGCACGTCATTGATGCGCACCGCCGCGGCGTGGCGGACGCCGACGGCGGCAGGATAGAGCGGGTTGACCAGCGAACCGGGCGGCGCGAAGAGCGTAACCGGCGCCAGCAGGCCGGCGTTGAGCGGCACGGTTTTGTCCAGCGTACACACCAGCGCCAGGATGCGCAGGGTCAGCCAGCTATGAACCTCGCCGTGGCTGGGAATATTGATGGCGGCGGCCACCTGCGGATCGGTGCCGCTGAAATCCAGATGGATGTTCCCGTCATCCACCGCGATTTTCAGCGCCAGTCTGACCGGCAGACCGCTGCCGGCCTCATCGTCGAGATAGTCCGAGAATTGGTAATGGCCGTCGGGGATGCGCCGTAACGCCTGGCGCGCCCGGCTGGCGGAATAGTCCAGCAAATCCCGTTGCGCCGCCAGAACGCCGTCCGCCCCATGCCGGGCGACGACGCCGGCGAAACGCCGGCGCCCCGCGGCCAACGCCGCCAGCAGCGCCTGAAGATCGCCATGGTTGGCATCCGGCGTGCGGCTGTTGGCGCGCAGCAGCAGAATAATATCCTGATTAAGCTCGCCGCCGCGCACCAGTTTGACCGGCGGGATTTGCAGCCCCTCCTGAAACAGATCGCTGTTGGTCGGCGAAATGCTGCTGGGAACGTTGCCGCCCACGTCGGAGGCATGCAGAAACGCCCAGCCGTAGGCGATAATCTCGCCCTGATGAAAATAGGGTTCGATAACCTGCAGGTCGGGCAGATGGGTCGCCAACCCGCGGGAGCGATAGGGATCGTTGGTAAGGATGACATCGCCCGGTTGCAGCGCGCCCACCGCCTGAATGGCGGCCAGGCAATTCAGCCCCACAAACCCCGACACGCCAATGCCGCGCGGATAGGCGAAAAAACGCCCGTCGCGGTCGGCCAGCGCGCAGCAGAAATCGGCGGTCTCCTTCACGTACAGGGTTCTGCCGGTGCGCTGCAGCGTATGGCACATCTCCTCGGTTAAGGCGGTCAGTTTGTTGTTGAGTATTTCGAGCGTCACCGGATCGAGTTTCATACCGCTGGCTCCTCCTGCTCCGCCAGGCGGGAAAGATGTAAATTTCCCAGCCGGTCGGCAGTGGCTTCCCAGTGCGGCAACACCAGCACGGTGGTGTCTTCCTGTTCAACGATGGCCGGGCCGCTAAAACGGTCGCCGGGGCGCAGCGCCGCCCGCTGATAAACGCGGGCGCTCAGCCAGCGCTGCTGCAAAAACACCGGCCGGCGATGATAAACCGCCGGGCCATCGCCCGCGTCGGCCGCCGTCGCCGGCAGGGCGGGCAGTTGACCTATCAGCGACAGCCGCAGCGTGGTGAGGTCAATCTCCGCCCCGTCGTCGCGAAAACCATAGCTCCGCTGATGCCGGAGGTGGAATGCCTGACGCAGTTGCTCCACCGTCAGCTCCTCCACGGTCAACGACCCCAGGGCGGCGGCCTGCGTGTCGGCCAGCGCGATCTTCAGCTCATAGGCCTGCCCGGCATAGCGCATATCGGCGGCGATATTCAACCGGACGGTGTTCGTCAGATGGCGGGCGCTCGCGTTGAACCATTGCTCCGCCTGGGTAACCAGTTGCCGCAGGGTGGCGTTGATTTGCGGCAGACTGTTCGCGCTGACTTTCACCCGTAAACTGCGCACGAAATCGCGGCGCAGGCTGGCGGTGGCCGCCCCCTGGGCGCAGAAGGTTCCGGGGCGCGGGGGGATAAGAATGCGCCTGATGCCGGCCTCTTGCGCCAGAAAATTGGCGTGGGTCGGGCCGGCGCCGCCAAACGGCACCAGCGTGAGCGCCGCGGGCTCCAGCCCGCGCTGCGCCAGCGCTTTAAGCATTTCGGCGGCCATTTGCGCGGTGGCCACGGCCAGCGCGCCGCTGGCGGCGCGGGCTACCGCGTCCTCTGCGCTGAATTCAAGCCGCGCCGCCACCGTCGCCAGGGCGGCCCGCGCCTTTTCCGCGCTGAGCGGCATCGCGCCGCCGAGAAACGACGCCGCATCCACAATGCCGCACGCCAGATAGCCGTCGGTCAAGGTCGCCTGCGTTCCGCCCCGGCCGTAGGCCGCCGGTCCGGGATCGGCGCCGGCGCTTAACGGGCCGACTTTCAGTACTCCGTAGTCATCCACCGAGACAATGGAGCCGCCGCCGGCGCCGATGGCCGACACGCCGACCACCGGCAGCACCAGCGGTAAACCGCCGATTTCGGTGCGCGTGACCATTTCCGCCTCCCCGCCCTGCGCGATGGCGATATCGCTGCTGGTTCCCCCCATATCAAAGCTGATAATGTCGCCGGCGCCGCAATCCGCCGCCAGCTGCAGCGCCGCCGTCACGCCGGAGGCCGGGCCGGAAAGCAGCGTGTCCACCGGGCGGCTCAGGGCGGAATCCAGCGGCAGGACGCCGCCGTTCGATGCGCTCACCAGCAGCGGCGCCGCGATACCCAGTTCCTCAATCAGGGACGCCAGACGGGTAAAGTAACGGCTCATCAACGGCTGAATATAGGCATTCAGTCCGGCGACCAGCGTGCGTTCATATTCGCGGATTTCCGGCCATAGCGCCGCCGCCGACAGAATGTTGATATCCGCATCGTGCAATTTCCGCCTCAGGATGTCGGCCAGGCGCTGTTCTTGCTGCGGATTGGCGTAACCGTTAATCAGCATCAGGGCGACGGCGCTGACGTTAAGACCACGGATCTGCCCGGCCAACGCATCCAGCTCAGGCTCGCCCGGCCAGTCGGTCACCTCGCCGGCGGGATTGAAACGGGCGCTGATTTCCAGCACCCGGTCGCGCGGCAGAAACGGGGGTTCGCGTCCGGCATGGAAATCAAAGGATGAGGGCATACGGGCGCGGCCGATCTCCAGCACATCGCGGAAGCCGCGGCTGACCACCAGAGCGATGGGCGCGCCCTGGCGCTGAATAATGGCGTTAAGCCCCAGGGTGGTGCCGTGCAGCAACAGCGCGACGTCGCGCGCCTGCAGGCGGCTTTGGCTCAGCAGCTCGCACAGCCCCTGGCTGACCGCCAGCGCGGGATCCCGCGGCACGCTGGGCTGCTTATGATAGAAGAAGCGATCGCCGGCGGGATTGAACAACACGAAATCAGTGAAGGTGCCGCCGACATCAATGCCGATGCGCACGCCTTGCAGGGGCTGGTTAAGACTCACAGTACCCTTTCTCCTGGTTTGAAAGACAGCTAATGGCATTCATCGCCTGACAAATAATTTTATAGTTTAATGAGCGGTGAGCGGGATCCTGACGGGGCCTGATAACGATATCGGCGGATCGCTAAACCAATACGGTTGGTGACGACAGAGGATGCTAACAGCAGAAAAAGTTAAATCTAAATAACAAAAATGATAATAGCTATTAACTTATTGGAAATAGAATTAACCATTGCGACCCAATAATTGCCTCTGCCGCTGCGGGCCGAACCTGACGGGGGAACTTGGGTTGCCGTGCGTCGCCGCACGCTCGGCGGCGCATTATGCTACACTGCGCGCTGACAATTTTTCCCGCTGCAACGAGACTTTCTACCGTGGCTAAACCGACGCCGACTCCTTTACCCCCTGAGTTTCTCTCCGTCATTCAGGCCGTTATGCCCGCTCATCTTTCCATGGATGAGTTTATTGCCGCCTGTCAGCGGCCGTTACGCCGCAGCATCCGCGTCAATACGTTAAAAATCGACAGCGCGGCGTTTTTAAAGCTGGTGGAACCCTACCAATGGCGCCTGGAACCCATTCCCTGGTGCCGCGACGGTTTCTGGCTGCTGAACGCGGATGATGATGAAACCCTGCGTCTGGGCAATACGCTGGAGCACCTGAGCGGCCTGTTTTACATTCAGGAAGCCAGTTCCATGCTGCCGGTCAGCGCCCTTTTTCACCATGACGCCGCGCCGCAGCGCGTGCTGGACATGGCGGCGGCCCCCGGCTCCAAAACCACGCAAATCGCCGCCGTTATGGATAATCAGGGAGCGATTATCGCCAATGAATACTCAGCCAGCCGGGTGAAGGTGCTGCACGCCAATATCAGCCGTTGCGGCGTCGGCAATACGGCGCTGACCCATTTCGACGGGCGGGTATTCGGCGCGGCGCTGCCCGAGTATTTCGATGCGATCCTGCTTGACGCCCCCTGCTCCGGCGAAGGCGTGGTGCGTAAAGATCCCATGGCGATGAACCACTGGTCGCCGGAAAGCATCGCCGGCATCGCCGCCACCCAGCGCGAGCTGATCCTCAGCGCCTTTCACGCCTTAAAGCCCGGCGGAGTGCTGATATACTCCACCTGCACGCTGAACGCGCAGGAAAATCAGCAGGTGTGCCACTGGCTGCGGCAAACCTTTCCCGACGCCTGCGAATTCGAACCCCTCACCGACCTGTTCCCCGGCGCCGCGCTGGCGGCGACGGAGGAAGGATTTTTACACGTCTTCCCGCAAATCTATGACAGCGAGGGTTTTTTCGTGGCGCGCCTGCGCAAAACGGCCAGCGTTCCGCCGCTTCCCGCTCCCGGTTATCAGGTGGGGAAATTCCCCTTCTCGCCGCTGAGCGCCAAAGACCGGGCGACGGTCACCCAGGCGGCGCGGCAGCACGGGCTTGAGTGGCAAAACGACCGCTTGCAGCTGTGGCAGCGCGACAACGAGATCTGGCTTTTTCCCGCCGCGCTGGCCTCCGCGCTGGGGAAAATAAGATTCTCGCGTATCGGCGTCAAACTGGCGGAGCGCTTTGCCAAAGGCTATCGCTGGCAGCATGAAGCCGTTATCGCGCTGGCAAACGCCGACGCCGGCCACGCCTACGCGCTCAGCGATCGGCTGGCCTGCGAATGGTTTCAGGGAAAGGACAGCTACCCGGAGCCGGCGCCCTCGTCCGACGAACTGCTGCTCACCTATCGGAACTGCCCGGTGGGCTTGGCCAAACGCATCGGCAGCCGGATAAAAAACAGCCTGCCGCGCGATCTGGTGCGCGACGGCGCCTGCTGCGCCGCAGCGGATAAGCGCTAAAACACATTCCGCTTGCAACGCCGTCAGGTGGCGATAAAACCACCTGATGCGCCGCTCCGCCTCACTTCTCGCTGATTCTCATCTACAATTGCCTACAGAGCGAAAATAAAACCGCAGCGCTATTAAGCAAAATTTGAGGGTTACGAAAAATTGAGGACGTTATGTTCGCACTGGTGATATTTGTTTGTTATCTCGGCAATGGTTGCGATGAACTGGTGGTAGGCGCGTATAACACCGAAACCCAGTGTCTCAAGGCCATGAAGGAACAGCGCTTACGCCGCGCCGGGTGTTATCCTATCGAAGAATTTATTGATGGTTTCTGGTTGCCAGCCCGGGAATACGCCGACTTTTAATCCGCTTTTGCCCCGCCGTTACCGACACACGCCAAAGCCGCGCATGCCCAGATGAAAATGGTTGGCATGGGCGGCGTTGTATTCCGGCCCCAGCGCATTGCCAAAGAAAGCGCAGCTCTGTTCAAAGGTGGCGCGCAGATAATCGCCGCGCGCGTCCGTCGCCCGCCACTGATTCAGCACGCTGATGTTCCGCCCGTCCGCCAGGCGAAAAGCGGAAATATCCCAGGCGTCCGCGGTGGCGTGTTCGCTTAGCCGCCCTTCAGGACGGTGATAAATATTGCGGCAGGCGAAGCTGCCGAGATGATCAATGCGCGCCAGCGCCGCGCCCAGCCGCTGCGCCTGCGGTATCGCCGTCTGGGTGACAAACATGGTGCTGCTCAGCGCCAGCGGGCAGCTGGCCAAAAAGCCCGAATTGAGGGTCACGGCGCCAAAACGCTGCACGCGCACCGGGGAAGAGAGCGGGCACTGTCCGTCAATATCCCCCGGCAGGCTGAAGGTGACGCGCCCCTTATCCTGCGCCCGACGCAGCGCCGCCAGACAGGCGGCGGGATCGTCCGCCAGGCGCCGCAGCTTAAAGCGGGTTACCAGCGTCGGCGGGTCGTCGACCGACAGCGGAGAAAAGGGATCGTAGCCGGGGGGAAGATGGCGCTGGATCCAGGGCGCCAGCGCAATCAAAGCCCCCAGAATCACCAGTACAACCAGCAGTTCCCGCATATATTCCGCCACCCCGTTATTACGCGCCTTATGCAATAGTAGGTCATATCAACCAGATGGCGCCCTTTTTATTCCGGGCTGGAACGCTACAGGGCAAACGCCTCCGGCGCCATGCCAAGCGATATGCCCGCATCGACAATCTTTCGCCACTCCGCATCGGAAATCACTATGCCGGCGGCCCGCCGTTGCACTCTGGCGTTGAGTTCCGGCTCGCCGGCGATCAGGATCGGCTGCGCGGGGTCCAGCGCCCGCGACGAGCGGACATACTCCAGCATCGCGTCGTATTCCTTCTGCAACCACGCCATCGACACCATACTGGTGGGATCGATCACAATGGTGGTCATATTGTTCACAATCACCCCCTGGCGCGGATTTTCCGGCTGAATGGTGCCGCCGCCCGATAACAGCCCGGCCAGCAGCTCCGCGGCCAGCACCAGCCCGCCGCCTTTATGCCGGGCAATGGGCTTTAGCGCCCCCGGTTTTTCGCCTTCCCACATCACCCGCGGATCGTTGGTGGAAACGCCGTCGCCGTCGATCATCACCTCTTCATCAAACTTTTTGCCCGCCAGATAGGCGACGCGGGTTTTGCCCAGCGCCACGATGCTGGTGGCGAAATCGAGCACAAAGGCGGCGTTATTTTCGCTTTTCGGAAAAGCGATGCAGATGGGATTGGTGCCAAACCGCGCTTCGCTGCCGCACCAGGGCGCCACAATCGGATCGTGATCGTTGACGTTGACGAAATGAATCGATACCAGCCCCGCCTCGGCCGCCATTTCGCCATAGGTGCCGATGCGCCCCAGATGGCAGGTTGACGACAGCGTCATCAAACATACCCCGGTGCTCTTGACGCGTTCGATCGCCGCCTCCATCGCCTCTTTGCCGGTACGCTGCCCGAAACCCCGATCGCCGGAGAACTGCAACACCGCGCCGCCGTCGCGGATTTTGCGCGCCGGGGTGTTTGGATGCATGCGGCCCTGCGCGATAAAGTTTACGTAATGCGGCAGCATGCCCACGCCGTGGCTGTCGTGCCCTTTCAGGTTGGCGGCGACCAGATGTTCCGCCACGCAGTCGGCCTCCGCCGCGTCACACCCCGTCTGCCGCAACAGCGCCCGGGTAATATCCAATAAGCGACCTTCTGAAATCTGCATCTCTTTTCCCTTCACCCTGTTTAAATAAGTAGGTTATCTGCCGACGTTTATCCTACTGCTGAATTTATCGGCGTTAAAACTTTTAAATAAACAAATGGATCCGGGAGGAAAAATCAAACGATGGCGCACTTAAGGCTGCGCCGTCGTCCGTACCCGCGCGTTTCCCGCCGGCGGCCTGGCGATAAACCACGGCAGGCAGAGCTGGATCAACGGCCCGATGGTCAATGCATACAGTACCGTCCCCACGCCGACCGTGCCGCCCATCAACCAGCCCGCCAGCAGCACGCTGACCTCGATGGCGGTACGCACGCGCCGCACCGGCCAGCCGGTGCGGGCGTTGATGCCGGTCATCAGACCGTCCCGCGGGCCGGCGCCGAAACCGGCGCCGATATACATCCCGGTGGCCAGCGCATTAACCACCACCGCGGCGATTAATAGTGCGCTGCGGGCCAGCAACGACGTCAGCGGCGGCATCAGCGCCAACGTCGCGTCCGCCGCCAGCCCCAGCACAATCACGTTGCTGACGGTTCCCAGTCCGGGCCGCTGACGCAGCGGGATCCACAACAGCAGCACCAGCGCGCCGGCGATGATCATCACCATGCCGATATCCAGCGAGAAGATCGCCGCCGCGCCGAGATGGAACACATTCCACGGGTCCGCCCCCAGGTTGGCGCACACCAACATGGCGGTGGACACCCCGTATAACACCAGACCGATATAAAGCTGAACCAACCGACGAACCATTCTCTTTTCCTTAATACGCCACCGCGCTGTGGCTATACCTTTACGCAAAATGGACTTAGTATTAAGGTCCAGTTTTTATAAAGTGGACCACTATATATGGCACAGCGCAGAATAGGCGCCCCGTCGCTGCTTCGGTTACTGGGGCGCTGGCGTCAGGATCTACCGCGTACCCCGGTCTATCGCCAGTTGGCGGACGGGCTACGGCTGTTAATTCTTGATGGCCGTCTGCCGTTGGAGAGCCGTCTGCCCGGCGAACGGGAACTGGCCTCGACCCTTGATATCAGCCGTACCACGGTGGCGACGGCGCTGGCGCAGCTGCGCGAGGAGGGATATCTGGCCAGTCGCCATGGGTCCGGCTCGGTGACGATGCTGCCGCAAAACGGTTCGGGCGCCTTCCCGCCGCCCGGTGCGACGCCGACGCTGGATCTCTCCACCGCCGCGCTGTCCGCCGGTCCGGAAATTCATCAGGCCTATGCCAGCGCGCTGATCGCCCTGCCGGAACACCTTGGCACCACCGGTTACGACC
The DNA here is from genome assembly GCF_003115855.1 of Brenneria corticis. Classification (GTDB taxonomy): domain Bacteria; phylum Pseudomonadota; class Gammaproteobacteria; order Enterobacterales; family Enterobacteriaceae; genus Brenneria; species Brenneria corticis. The sequence goes on along the minus strand of NZ_KZ819108.1, from coordinate 4,476 downwards.
AGCAGGGGCTGCCGGAACTGCGCCAGGTTATCGCCCGGCATTATGCCGCGCGCGGATTGCCGACCAGCGCGGAGCAAATTATGGTGGTGAACGGCGCGGTTAGCGGTTTCAGCCTGATTCTGCGGCTGCTCACCGGTCCCGGCGACCGGGTGGTGATTGATCATCCCACTTATCCGCTGGCGCTGGCGGCCATTACCGGCGCCTCCTGCCGGCCGGTATCGGTAAGCCTGCCCGAACGGGGCTGGGACACCGCCGGGCTGGCGGCGACGATCGCCCAGACCGCCCCGCGCCTCGCCTACCTGATCCCCGACTTTCATAACCCTACCGGACGCTGTATGGACGCGGCGACCCGCCAAGCGGTAGCGGATATCGCCGCCCGCACGCGCACCGCCATCGTGGTGGATGAAACCATGGTCAACCTGTGGTTTGACGCCCCGCCGCCACCGCCGCTGGCGGCGTTCGACAATGCCGATCGGATCATTACGCTGGGCTCCGCCGGGAAAAGTTTCTGGGGCGGTCTGCGCCTGGGCTGGATCCGCGCGCCCGCCCGCACCATCGCGTCGTTGGTGCAGATACGGAATACGCTGGATTTGGGTTCGCCGGTACTGGAACAACTGGCCGCCATCGCGCTGTTTAACGAGGCGGACAATTTTTTGCCGCAGCGGCGGGAAACCCTGCGACGGCAGCGCGACGCCTGCGGCGCGGCGGTTGAGGCGCTGTTCCCGGACTGGCGATCGCGCCCGCCGGAAGGCGGACTGTCCTGGTGGATAGAACTCCCCAAACCGCTGGCCACCATGTTCGCCGCCAGCGCCGAAACCATCGGCATCCGCATCGGCGCCGGTCCGCGATTCGGCACCGAGGGCGCGTTCGAGCGCTTTCTGCGCCTGCCGTTCGCGCTGGAAGCGCCGCAGATGTACGCCGCGCTGCAACGCCTACAGCCGCTGTGGCAGTACCTGGCGCAGACCCGGGGCGACAGCGGGCGCGCAACGGTGGTATAAAGCGCAAAAAAGCGCCGGATAACGCTTTGCGATAAGTTACAATGGCGGTTATTCCCGACCTGAGCCAATAATTGCGCGCATGAATACACCGTTAAGCGATGTCGTTATCCGTTCTATCCGTCCTGATGACGATCTTGCCGCGCTGACTCGCCTTATCCACAGCGCCTATGCGCCTCATGCGACGGCAGGACTGCGCTACTGGGGCACTCACCAGACGGTTGAAGACACGGCGGAACGCCTCGCCTCCGGTGAGACATGGCTAATGATCCAAAACGGCGAATACATTGGCACCGTTACTCTCAGGCCTGTTCAACCGCAATCCCCGGTCCTGCTCTATCGGCAGGAAGGTGTTTTCTCATTGGCTCAGTTCTGCATTTCTCCCGACGTCAAGGGCCTGGGCTACGGACGTCGCCTTCACCAACACGTCGAGGATTATGCGAGTGGCTGCGGGGCTAAAGGGATTGCCCTGGATACGGCCAAACCCGCCAAGCGATTGATCGCGCTCTACGAACACTGGGGGTATCGGGTTGTCGCCGAGTGCGACTGGCGGCCCTATACAAACTATTCGAGCGTGGTCATGTATCTTCCGCTTTCCGGGTAGGGTATTGAGATTGCCTTATCAAAAACGGGCATCATTACCGACATTCAAATATGAATGGAGTAAATTATTTATTTACCAGTTGATCAACATCCAATTTTCTATGCTGATATAAAGCAAAGGTTTACAATGCTTACCATAACAATAGAAATTCAGATAACGACCTGCATTATGGCTCAATTTTTTCTGCCAGCTTCCTGAAGCTGAGCAAGAGTGCAAGATCGATTTATTTCAAGTAAGTACGACTAAGAAACATTGACGAATATCTCAAAAATATTCGCTGGGCAGATTCATACAGGAAGACAACCATAATTTACTAACAAATAATTACCTCGGTGGGAGGGATGAATGGAAAGTTTTAAGTCTCGGCTCAAAAACCACATTGAGCATGTCAAGAACGTCCGCGAACACTGTACTACAGAGGAAACAACCAAGCAGGCATTGATTCTACCGTTCTTGGATATTTTAGGCTTCAACGCATATGATCCGCAAAAAGTAAGGGCCGAATATGGTGCGGATTTTCCTGGGGTAAAAGCAGGTGAACGCGTTGACTATGCGCTATTTTGCCAAGGCGTCCCCGTCATGTTTATCGAAGCAAAATCCTACCGAGAAAAGATAGACAACCACTGCCCTCAACTTTCACGATATTTCAACTCCACTCCCGAGGTTACCATTTCAGCCATTACCAACGGCGTGGAGTGGCGATTTTTTACTGATCTGAAAGAGAAAAACATTATGGATCCGACACCGTTTTTGCGGATACGGATGGATGATGTTACAGATTCAGATGCAGAGCAATTATTTCGCTTCCGGCATGATAAGTTCAAGCCGGAAGCTCTGCGCACCTTGGCCGAGGAGAGTGTTTACATATCGGCGTTTGTGAAAGTTGTCAGCACCAGCCTTAAAGAGGTTGATGCTGAATTTGTGCGCTATGTAGCTGGACGCGCAAATATCGGACGCCAGCTAAATCAGCGGTTTATTGATTCGATAACGCCTTTGGTGCGACAAGCCGTCGAGCGCTCGGTCAGCGCAATGGTCGTGTCTGGTTTATCCTCCAAGTCGCCAAGCACGGAGGAGGTCGCTAGCAGCAATGTGGAAGAGACGGCTTTTGTGGACGAACGTTCTGATATCACCGATCCAGGTAACCCAAATATCATCACTACATACAATGAACGTGTGTTATTTGAGAAGATTGCATCAATAGTTGGACCGGGGTATGAACTGCAGCCAAAGGATACCGAATCCTACTACTCCATACTGTTTCAGGGTAAAACGAACCGCTGGTTGGTTCGCTATTATGACAAAAAAAATCGGCCCTCAATTCAACTTCCTATTGATATAACGCCAATTACCTGCAATGAAATCAAGAGAGCGGGGCTTGAATGTGATAACAATAGAATTTTCATAGAAAATCCAGAAAATGTGCTGAGGATATCCGGACTAATACTTGATTCCTTGCAATACGTACAAAACGATGAGAACTTTCGCAAGCGTCGCTCATAATGAAATAACCGCTTTGCGTCAGTTCCCATCAATTCTCCATCCCACTTCGGTGGGATTTTTTGTGCCTGAAATTACCGCACTACCATTAAGTAAAGAACCAATTCCAATAAACACCGATACCTGACCAAATGGTAAAGTCATTAAACGCGCTATTGATTTTATTAGACGACGCTTCGGTAATTCTGACGGCAATAAATACTTTCAGTCAGCAGGCCGGCGGGATTTAGCCGCCCTGCCGCCCCGCTCCCCAGGGATTGATGATAGTCACGCCCGTCGGCTCGAAATCAGCAACATTACGGGTGACTACTGTCATGCCGTGAACAAGGGCGGTTGCCGCGATTAACGCATCACGCTCGCCGCGCTTGTCGGGAATATGAAGGCGGGCGCACCGTAACGCCACGGCGGTATCAACAGGCAACGTACGCCCGACGAACTCCGGCAGTACGTGCTGCTCCAGCCACGAATGCAACATGGCCCCCTGCGTGGCGTCTCGGCGCTCAACCGACAGAATGCCTATTTCCAGTTCCATGATGGTGATGGCCGAAACAAAGAGATCGGCGGCATCAACGCTTTCCGCCCATGCCGCCACGTTCGCATCAGCCTTGCCAGCCTGCACTTTTCGCAGTTCGGATACCACATTCGTATCAAGAACGTACATCATGAGAAATCAGCCGCCTTAGCTCCGATGGTCGCTCGCGGCGGCTCAAATTCGATGTCCGCAATACCCGGCATAGCCAACGCATCAGAAATGTTGCGACGTTGCTTTGTCAGCCGTTGATATTCATCGATGCTCAGTAGCACATGCGCCGGGCGGCCGCGATCCGTAATAAATACCGGACCATTCAGCGCCGCCTTTTTGGCGCGAGTAACGTCCTGATTGAGTTCTCTACTGGATAAAGTCGTGATGGTCATAGCAGTACCTCCTGCTTGATACAATTTGTAGCAACGTTACTACAAAATAGATAGAGGTGCAATAATAGGCTACTGATGCACTTTTATTGCTTCTGCACTTTTTGTTGCTCTAGCGCCAACTCGCTCTTGGCTCCACAAAAATTACGTCAACCGGACATTTCATAGGCAACAGAGCCCAACTCTCCCATTCAATCTATCGACAAAATTACCATTCCGTAAATTTTATCATCGAGTTTAATTGGTATATTAAAATCAAATTGGACTGCCCCGCTACGGTAGACAATCCATCTGAACCCACTGACGGAAATTAGTAGCGACAAAATGGCGGCGGAGTATGTCACAGGATGATATGGGATAGAACACGGAGCGGTTAACTTACTGATTTTTAATATAACCCATTGTATATTAAAAGGTTATAAAAAAAGACCGAATACGATTCCTATAGCTGAGAAATTATCAATATTT
>NZ_KZ819107.1:0-23338 GCF_003115855.1 Brenneria corticis | reverse complement strand
AGAAGATGGTGCAAAGGCGCTCTGGGAAAATCTTATGCGTTTGCAGGGGTGAGCGGAAGTTTGCGATACAGCATCAAGAATCAGTCTGGGTGGTTCCGGGCTATCTCTTTTGAAGTCCTCAAAATCACCTAACCGATTCTGGATAACGTAAATCACGATATCTAAGGGCCTGACAATCATGTACTGCTATATTGCGTAAACCTACTATCTTCTGCAGGTTGTCGGATAGTTCGTTGAGTATGATGCCTGGTGTCACAAGCAACGAAAAGCTGTCCCGGCCGCTTTGCGGTATGCCTAATTGCCGGCGGCGAATCAGGTAATTGACCATGTCAATGGCCGCCTCACAAGCACGCCGTAGATTAAGAATAAATGTTGGGACTCAAACCTCGAAGTCAGTTTGCTGCTCGCCGTTCGGGGTGATCAACACCTTCACGATACGATGACTTTCCACCGTTAAAATTTTGAACTGATAACCGTCGATGGACAAGGTATCTCCGGCCTGCGGGATCCGCTGGGAGTGCTCCATCAGTAATCCTGCCAGCGTATAGTATTCGCGCTTTTCATCCAGCGTAAGCGGAACATACATGGTCAGATCTTCCAGCGGAATATAACCGTTTGCCGTCCAGCTACCGTCCGCATTCTGCTGAATGTCATGGCGGGCATCCAGTTCTTCTCCCGCCAAAGGCAGGTTACCGGCAATGGTTTCCATCACGTCGCTTAAGGTAACGATGCCTTCCACCGAACCGAATTCATCAACGACAAAACCAAAGTGGGTACGCGCCTCCCTGAATTGGTCGAGTGCCTGCAGCAGCGAAAGCTGTTCGGGAAACACCAGCGGCTGACGCATCAGAATACGCAGGTCAAAAGGCTCATGGTTTAGCTGTTGCTGTAACAGGTCGGTGACATTCACGATCCCCAGCAGCTCATCCGAGGTATCGCTATCGACGATAACCAGCCGGGTATGCTGATTGGTTTTTAATATCTGCGCCAATTCCTCCTGCGAGGTATTGAGCTCCACAGGGTCGATGTCGTGGCGGGACGTCATAATACTGCTGATGGTGCGCTGCGCCATACCAAGAACGCGTTCTATCATGCGGCGTTCCTGCTGATTGAAAACCTCCTGGCCGGCGTGCGCGTTATCCGCAATCATCAAGGACGTCTGGTTATCCAGTTCGGCCTCGTCATGGTCGCCGCGCAAAATACGCAGCACAACCTCGGCGGTGCGTTGACGTAAGGGAACGGAAGAGGAAAGAAAACGCCGGCGGTTAAATTGCGATACCTGATTCAGTAATTCAATAAGAACCGAAAAGCCAATGGCGGCGTAGAGATACCCCTTGGGAATATGGTAGCCAAACGCATCCGCGACCAGGCTGAAACCAATCATCAGCAGAAAGCTCAGACACAAAATAACAATGGTCGGATGTTCGCCGACAAAACGGGTCAGCGGTTTACTGGCCAACAGCATCAGGAAGATGGCAATCGTCACCGCAGACATCATCACCAATAGGTGGTCTGTCATACCGACGGCGGTGATCACCGAATCGAGCGAGAAAATGGCGTCCAGAACGACGATTTGCGCCACCACGGGCCAGAAACGCGCGCCTTTGCGCTGCGCATGCTGCTCCTGATCCTTGCCTTCAAGGCGCTCATTGAGCTCCATAGTTGCTTTAAATAGCAGGAACACGCCGCCCACCAGCATAATGACATCGCGTGCGCTGAATGAATGTCCGAGTAGGGTGAAGAGGGGGGTAGTCAGGGATACGAGCCAGGAAATGGACGACAATAAAATCAGCCGCATCACCAGCGCCAGCAACAGGCCGACGACGCGGGCTTTATCTCTTTCTTGTTTAGGTAATTTTTCGGCCAGAATGGCAATAAAGACGAGATTGTCGATTCCCAGCACCAGTTCCAATACGACGAGCGTGGCCAAACCGGCCCAAATCGTTGGATCTGCGATCCACTCCATACTTATTATTTCACCTTTATTTGCATATGACGGCTGCTAGCGTATCAGGGCAAAGGCTGATGAACCAGAATTTGTGTATGGGTATTTGTTACCGCAACGGAAGGTCGCTATGCGTAAGCGGCGTAAACCAATGCTCTCCTTGCGAATTACTACCACCGTCATCCCCGCGAATCCCTTCCCATCATCCCCGCGCATCCCTTCCCGTCATCCCCGCATCAGTTGGCGGGGACCTGCATCCGCCGGCAACTCCGAATCCAAGATATACCCCCGCAAAGACAAATCCTTGACACAGTATTCCCAGCCAGCGATCCACCAAAAGCTAATGCATTGTTATCAACAAGTCTCCAGGTTACTCACCACTATCCGTAGAGTTCGCCTTGTGAGCCACCCGCAGGATGAACCAACTTGAACAACCATATTCGGCCTTATATTTGACCAACTGGCTGCTTTTTTATGCATCTTTCAGCTTTATGTCTCCGCCGTGGCGCGTAATGTTTGAAGTATTGGCAAACCGTGCCTAGAATATGTCTGGATGTAACAATGATTACATCCTACATAGATTACCATCTTTAATAAAATTCACCTTAAAACATACTGACTTTATTCTTTAAGTTGGTGTTTTATGCTAATGGAGGCAGCATGGACAGGGATGCGCGTAGTCTTATTCTGAAAAACTCTTCTTAAAACATCTTATCCTTGTGCTCTGCAATTACTCGTCAATACTATGGGAGTACAAAATTCAGTTTTTGTAATGAGGGTCACTTTTTCATAAAAAATAAGGTTGTTGGTTTTTTGTTAATTCTACTGCTGCCTTTGATAAACATATAAATGTCACACGCCTCGTGTGAACTACGGACCCAAACCCTACGCCAGCAGGATGGTATCCCGTACTTTTACAGCGCATTGGTTGCTAAAAGCCAAGGGCGGTAGCGTGTCTGATGCTGCATACTTATAACGGTTGATGGTGGTGCGAAAATGCAGGAATTTACGGTTATCTTCATCAGCGCATTTGTTGCGCTATTCTTTGCAAGAAAGGCTGCAATAAAAGTAGGGTTGGTGGATAAGCCCAACATACGTAAAAAACACCACGGACATATCCCGCTTGTCGGTGGTGTGTCAATTTATCTGGCGCTATGGGTGTTGTATGCGCTCCATGCTGAATGGCTGCCGGATTTCTCCCTTTATATGGTCTGCGCCAGCGCGTTGCTGATTGTTGGCGTATTGGACGACCGCTTTGACCTGCCGGTATTACCCCGTATTGGCTTACAGGCGCTTGTCGCCGGTGTGATGATGTATGCCGGGTTGTATCTGGCCTCGTTGGGGAACATCCTTTTTGGCCGCGAGCTGTTTTTAGGCGTTGTCGGCTATGCCGTAACGCTGTTTGCCGTATGGGGCGCCATTAACGCCTTTAATATGGTTGACGGTATTGATGGCTTGCTGGGGGCGCTTTCCTGCGTAACCTTCGGCGCGCTGGCGGTGGTTTTTTATCTTGGCGGACATCACGAACTGGCTCAGTGGAGCCTGTGTCTGCTGGCTGCTACGCTGCCTTATATTTTGCTTAATCTGGGTATCCCACTGGGGGCAAAATTTAAGGTATTTATGGGAGATGCGGGCAGCACGCTGATTGGTTTTACGGTAATCTGGCTATTGGTGCTGGCGACCCAGGGCGAGGAGGCGGTAATGCGGCCGGTTACCGCGTTATGGCTTATCGCGCTCCCCCTGATGGATATGGTCACCATTATGGTGCGCCGTATTCGCAAGGGCGATAGCCCGTTCAAGCCCGATCGTGAACATTTGCATCATATATTGATGCGCGGCGGGTTAACGCCACGGCAGGCTCTGGTGGCTATTGTCAGCGTGGCGATTTTATTCGCGGCAATCGGCATCATTGGTGAGCGCAACGGCGTAACAGAGTCTATGATGTTAAGCGCATTTGTAGCGGCGTTCATTGGTTATTTCTGGTCAATCACTCGTATATGGCGGGTTCTGACCTGGGTTCGACGCATCAACCACGGCCGAAGTGCGGTAGCAGGCAGTACGGAACAACATCGTTAAAGCGGTAAATTACCCGCCTTTTAGCTGTTAGATGGCGGCTTTATTTGAATAAATCTTCTCTATAATCATTGGTAATTTTGTAGGGACTTGCGCAATTTTCAATTAAAAGCGATGGCATACATAGAATGATAAAGCACAGGTTAAAATTGATACCGCTGATGGTATCCGCAGCGTTGCTAAGTGGTTGTACCATAGTTCCCGGCTCTCACCTTTCCACCGGTGGCAAAGAAGTGGTCAAGCAACAGGATGCTGATTTTGATATTGATAAACTGGTCAATGTTTATCCGTTAACCCCGTCCCTGGTGGATAAGATGCGCCCTAAGCCGCTGGTGGCGCAGACAAATCCACAGCTGGACCAAGAATTGCAGCGCTATGAATACCGTATCGGTATTGGCGACGTAATTATGGTTACCGTATGGGACCACCCGGAGTTAACCACCCCGGCGGGGACCTACCGTACGGCGGCGGATACCGGTAACTGGGTTCATTCCGACGGCACCATCTTCTATCCCTATATCGGCAAGGTAAAAGTTGCCGGCAAAACGGTGACTGAAGTGCGAGACCAGATTATGAGCCGTCTGGCAACCTATATTGAATCCCCCCAGGTTGATGTCAGTATCGCCGCATTCCGCTCGCAAAAAGCTTATGTAACCGGAGAAGTGACCACCTCTGGTCAGCAGCCAATCACTAACGTGCCGTTGACGGTGCTGGACGCGATTAATAAAGCCGGCGGGCTAACGGAAAATGCCGACTGGCGCAATATTGTGCTGACCCACAACGGCAAAGAGCAACTTATCTCCCTCCAGGCGCTAATGCAAAATGGCGATCTGTCGCAAAATCGTCTGCTGTATCCCGGCGATATTCTCTATATTCCCCGTAACGACGATCTTAAAGTGTTTGTAATGGGGGAAGTGAAAAAGCAAAGCACGCTGAAAATGGACCGCAGCGGTATGACGCTGACCGAGGCGTTGGGGAATGCGGAAGGGATGGATCAGTCCTTCTCTGATGCTACCGGGATTTTTGTGATTCGGTCACTGAGAGGAAAAGAAGGGGCTAAACTGGCAAACATCTACCAACTTAACGCGCGTGATGCGACAGCGATGGTAATGGGTACCGAATTCCAGCTCCAGCCTTATGACATTGTTTATGTCACCACGGCACCGATAGTACGTTGGAATCGAGTCATTAGCCAACTTGTACCGACCATTTCCGGCTTTAATGATTTGACCGAAGGTTCATTACGCATTCGTACCTGGCCATAGAGATAAATGATGTTCGATTCTATTTTGGTGGTCTGTGTGGGCAATATCTGCCGTTCCCCAACCGGGGAGCGGTTGCTGAAACAGGCCTTACCCGCCAAACAGATTGCCTCGGCCGGATTAGGGGCATTGGTGGGTAAACCGGCGGATGCCACCGCGACTGAAGTGGCAAGCCAGCATGGCCTTTCACTTGCAGGGCATAGCGCTCAGCAGCTGACGTCCGCCTTATGCCGCCGGTACGATCTGATTCTGGTAATGGAAAAAGGTCATATTGATGCGGTGGGGCGTATTGCCCCCGAGGTGCGCGGCAAAACCATGCTGTTCGGCCACTGGCTAAATCAGCAGGAAATTGCCGACCCCTACCGTAAAAGCCGCGAGGCATTTGAATTCGTCTATTCACAACTTGAGCAGTCGGCCCAGAAATGGGTACAAGCATTAAGCCGTTAACCAGTCAGGGAAACCCATGGCAGAGAAAATTTCAGTAAAAGCATCTGAAACCAATTCAGATGAGATTGATTTAGGGCGTTTATTGGGAACATTGCTGGACAATAGATGGTTGATTATTGGTGTTACTGCGCTATTCGCTATTGTCGGGATTTTATATGTCACGTTGGCGACCCCCATATATAAGGCTGATGCATTAATTCAGGTAGAGCAAAGCTCGGGTAATAAACTACTGAGTGATATCTCCAGTATGCTACCGGAGGCCAAGCCCCAGTCGGCGGCGGAAGTTGAGCTGATTAAATCCCGTATGGTGATTGGTAAAACCATTCGCGATCTTGCTCTGGATACGGTGGTGGAGCAAAAATATTTTCCTGTCGTAGGTAAAGGCCTGGCCCGAATTTTAAATGAAGAGCCAGGGGAAATCGCTGTTTCTCGTCTGGAAGTACCCGATTCATGGCAGGATGAAAAAATTGAGTTTAAGGTATTAAACAGCACCACTTATCAGGTGACGGCCGGTAATATTGTTGATTTTACCGGCACAGTCGGTCAATTGGAAAAACACAATGGGCTTTCGCTATTGGTTAGCGATATCGCCGCGCCGGATGGCACGGTTTTCCTGTTAAAAAAGCTCAATGAACTTACCGCAATTCGGAATTTATTGGATAATTTTTCTGTTGGTGATACTGGTAAAGATACCGGCGTTTTGCAGCTTAGCCTGGAAGGAGAAGACTCGGCTAAAATCAGCAAAATGTTAAACAGTATTAGCCAGAACTATTTACAGCAAAACGTTGAGCGAAAATCGGAAGAGGCAGGTAAAAGCCTAGAGTTTCTTAAAGAGCAATTACCCTCTGTACGCGATTCGCTAAATGATGCCGAAAATAAACTGAACAGATTTCGCCAGCAAAATGAGTCAGTCGATTTATCGTTAGAGGCCAAATCTGTTCTGGATACTATGGTGGCGGTTGAGGCGCAGCTTAATGAACTGACCTTTAAAGAAGCGGAAATTTCCAAGCTGTATACTAAAGAGCACCCAGCCTATCGGGCCTTAATGGAAAAGCGTACCACGTTAGAGCAGGAAAGGGATAAGCTCAATAAACGGGTAGGGGGAATGCCAAAAACCCAGCAGGAAATATTGCGCTTAACGCGGGATGTAGAGGCCGGGCAGGAAGTCTATATGCAGCTGCTGAATAAGCAGCAGGAGCTTAGTATTAATAAAGCCAGCGTTGTTGGCAATGTCCGCATTATTGACTCGGCCGCCACACAGTTAAAGCCAGTTAAGCCTAAAAAAGCATTAGTTGTTTTATTAAGCCTTATTCTGGGTGTAATACTTTCTACCGCTTTTGTTATTATTAAAACCATGTTGCATAAAGGGATTGAAAGCCCGGAACAACTGGAAGAGCTGGGTATTAACGTTTATGCCAGCGTGCCGCTTTCCGAATGGCAACAGAAAAAAGACCGGGCGTTGCTGGGGCAAGGGAGTAAAAAGAATGCCCGTTCCACAGAATTATTGGCGGTGGGCAACCCAACTGATCTGGCGATAGAGGCTATTCGCAGCCTGCGCACCAGCCTGCATTTCGCCATGATGGAAGCGAAAAATAATGTACTAATGATTTCCGGTGCTAGCCCGGCGATTGGTAAAACCTTTATCAGCGCCAACCTGGGGGCGGTGATTGCACAGGCCGGGCAGAGAGTGCTGATTGTTGACTGCGATATGCGTAAAGGCTATGCCCATGAATTGATGGGCACCCACAGTACCGAGGGCCTTTCGGATATTTTATCAGGTCAGTGCAGCGCAGAAAAAAGCGTGCGCAAGACGGCGGTGGAGAATATGCATTTTATTCCACGCGGTCAGGTGCCGCCTAATCCCTCCGAATTGCTGATGCACAGCCGCTTTGCCGAGTTTATAGCCTGGTCCGGTGAGCATTATGATCTGGTATTGCTGGATACCCCGCCGATTTTAGCGGTAACCGATGCTGCTATTATCAGCCGCCATGCAGGGACATCATTATTAGTTGCACGTTTTGAAGAAAATACATTAAAAGAAATTGAGGTTAGTATTCGTCGCTTTGAGCAGAATGGAGCTGAAATTAAGGGTGTGATTCTGAACGCAATCGTAAAACGAGCGGCCAGTTATTATGGGTATGGTAATTATCATTACTATACTTACGATTACAAATCAGATAAGTAATCTATAAATATAAACCCCATTAAGGAATTATCCCTAATGGGGTTTATATATAAAATTCTATATTACAGGTGATAATTATGAATAATCTTCTTTCCTTGATTGGTCGGGATAAAGAGTTATTTGTTGAAGATATTAATAATCATAACTCTACATTAAAGGAAATTGTTTCAGGGGCCAGATTCTTAGTTCTTGGTGGTGCTGGCTCTATTGGACAGGCTGTCACTAAAGAAATATTTAGCAGAAACCCAAGTAAATTACATGTTGTCGATATTAGTGAGAATAATCTTGTTGAGCTGGTTAGGGATATTAGAAGTTCATATGGGTATATAAGTGGAGATTTTAAAACCTTTGCTTTAGATATTGGAACTATAGAATTTGATGCCTTTTTTGAGTCTGATGGAAAATATGACTATGTATTAAATTTGTCTGCGTTAAAACATGTCCGCAGTGAAAAAGATCCATTCACATTAATGAGGATGATTGATGTAAATGTGTTTAATACTGAAAAAACAATGATTCAATCAGAAAAGGCAGGAGTGAAAAAATATTTTTGTGTTTCGACAGATAAAGCTGCTAACCCGGTTAATATGATGGGAGCGTCGAAACGTATTATGGAAATGTTTTTAATGCGTAGAAGCAAAGATATTGCTATCTCAACGGCTCGCTTTGCCAATGTGGCTTTTTCTGACGGTTCGTTGTTGCATGGATTTAATCAACGCATCATGAAAAAGCAGCCGATTGTGGCTCCAAATGATATCAGACGTTATTTCGTTACGCCAAAAGAGTCTGGCGAACTATGTCTCATGTCATGTTTATTAGGTGAAAACAGAGACGTATTTTTCCCTAAGCTAAGTGAGTCATTACATCTTATTACTTTTTCAGAGATTGCAGATAAATATTTACACCAGCAAGGATATGAGCCGTATCTTTGTAAAGATGAAGATGAAGCGCGTGCTTTAATTTATACTATGCCTGATAAAGGAAGGTGGCCTTGTTTATTTACTCCAAGTGATACTACCGGTGAAAAGGATTTCGAAGAGTTTTTTACGGATAAAGAAATATTAGATATGGAACGATTTAATAACCTGGGTGTTATAAAAAATGAAGCCATTTATGATCAACAACTTCTTTCTTTGTTTGAAAATGAAATAAAAAAAATGAAAAGTAGAAAAAGATGGAGCAAGGAAGATATTGTCGATTTGTTCTTTAAAATGATTCCTGGCTTTGGTCATAAAGAAACGGGTAAATACCTCGACAGTAAAATGTGAGAATGATAATGAATGTTAAACTGGTAGAATTTATAAGGGAACTATACAACACAAAAGAATTTATTCCCTTGCATGCGCCAATCTTTAACGGCAATGAAAAAGAATATGTTACCAATACGATAGAATCTACATTTGTGTCAAGCGTAGGAAAATATGTAGATCAATTTGAGAAAGAGATAACACGTTATACGGGAACTGCTCGAGCGGTTGCGACGGTAAATGGCACCGCGGCTTTACATACCGCGCTCTATATGGCGGGTGTCCGATCTGGCGATCTGGTTATTACCCAATCTCTAACTTTCGTTGCAACTTGTAACGCTCTCTATCATATGGGGGCGCAGCCAGTTTTTGTTGACGTTTCTAAAAAAAGTTTAGGATTGTGCCCTCACTCGTTAGCTCAATATTTGGACGAGAATGCCTATTTGAATGAAGAAGGCGAATGTCGGCATAAGGTTTCAAATCAGCAGATAAAAGCGGTTGTTCCCATGCATACTTTTGGGCATCCGGTTGAGCTCGATGAAATTTCATCGGTGTGCCATCGTTGGAATTTAACGCTCGTTGAGGATGCTGCTGAGAGCCTTGGATCGTTTTATAAGGGCAAACATACCGGTACTATCGGACAATTCGGTGCGCTTAGTTTTAATGGCAACAAAATTATAACCACCGGCGGCGGTGGGATGGTGTTGTGCTCCACACAAGAGCTGGGAGAAAAAACGAAGCATGTGACCACCACCGCGAAGATTCCTCATCCATATGAATTCTTCCATGATGAACCAGGCTTCAATTTCAGAATGCCGAACATCAATGCGGCGTTGGGCTGTGCTCAATTAGAATCGCTGCCAAAATATCTTGAATCAAAAAGGTTGCTAGCTAAGCAGTATGAAAGCTTTTTCGCATCCAGCGACTTTCTTTTCGTCACCGAACCTGATTATGCATCGTCAAACTATTGGTTGAATGCCATTATTTGTCCCAATGTAAAACAGAGAGAAGACATATTGCAGCAAACAAATGCTGCGGGCGTCATGACTCGTCCAATTTGGAAGCTGATGCATCGCTTGCCGATGTTTAAAGATTCATACCGTTCTGAACTAAGCAATTCCGAGTGGATCGAAGCTCATTTGGTTAATTTACCAAGCAGTCCTATATTGTTAGAAACGTAAAACAATGATGAGAAAAATTGCCGTTTTCACAGGAACTCGAGCCGAATATGGTCTTCTTTACTGGCTACTGAAGGACATTCAGGCTGATACGGGGCTTTGCTTGCAGTTACTTGTTACTGGAATGCATCTTTCGCCGGAATTTGGCAACACGTACACGCAAATTGAGGCTGATGGATTTGAGATTGATGAAAAAGTAGAAATTTTACTTTCATCAGATACCCCTGTTGGCATCGCAAAGAGTATGGGGTTAGGTGTTCTGGGGTTTACTGATGCCCTTGAGCGATTAAAACCCGATTGTCTTATTGTTCTTGGGGATCGTTTTGAAGCACTGGCTATTGCACAAGTTGCAATGGTGATGAGGATACCTATTGTACACCTTCACGGTGGTGAAATTACGGAAGGGGCCTATGATGACTCATTTCGACACGCTATTACGAAACTTAGCCATCTGCATTTTACTTCCACTGAAGAATACAGGAAGCGAGTGATACAGTTAGGGGAAGACCCTAAAACTGTATTTAATGTCGGGGCAATTGGCCTCGATCATTTAAAACGATCATCATTATTAAAACTCAATGAACTATCTGACTCTTTATCATTTGAACTCAACAAACCCTATTTCGTTGTCACCTACCACCCTGTCACATTAGCGGATGAAGACCCAGAAATTTCCTTTTTAGCACTGCTTTCCGCTTTGGATGAGTTCAAGGATTATCAAGTTATTATCACTTATCCAAATGCGGATGATGGTGGCCGAAAAATCATTCCATTGCTTGAAAATTATGGAAAGCAGCAGTCAAGTCGCGTATTGACTATTCCTTCATTGGGGCAAAAACGTTACCTTAGCGCCATAAAGCATGCTGAAGTGGTTATTGGTAATTCATCTAGTGGTATAATTGAAGTACCATCATTTAATGTCCCTACGGTGAATATTGGTGCGAGACAAAAGGGACGTTTAGCTGCAAATAGCGTATTCCACTGCGACACGAAAAAAAATGATATTTATGAATGTATAAAAAGTGCGATAGCTTATAAGAATGAGAAAACTGATAAGGAAATAGCCAATCCTTATGGCGATGGCAATACAAGTGGGAAAATATTGAATATTCTGAAGTCACATGTTCTAAATCGGGTAAAAATATTTCATAATTTATAAGGTAATTTTAATGTCTCATACATACATTATCGCAGAAGCTGGTGTAAATCATAATGGTGACGAGGAACTTGCTTTTAAATTGATTGATGCTGCACATGATGCAGGCGCTAATGTTGTTAAGTTTCAAACTTTCAAAGCAAAGAAATTGGTTACCGAGAGTGCGAAGCAGGCTGATTATCAAGTTAAAAATACCAAAAAAACAGAATCACAATTAGCGATGTTAAGCAGACTTGAACTCAGCTATGAAACTCATCATAAGCTTATCACGTACTGTAATAAAAAAGGCATCGAGTTCTTATCCACAGCGTTTGATTCAGAAAGTTTACATTTCCTTGTGAGTGACCTGAAGTTATCGAGGCTAAAAATTCCTTCAGGAGAAATAACTAATGCGCCTCTTGTGCTCGAGCATGCAAGAACCGGCTGTGATCTGATTGTTTCAACAGGGATGGCAACGTTAGCTGAGATTGAGCAAGTTTTGGGAGTCATTGCATTTGGTTATATAGCTGATAAAGCGCAAACTCCATCGATTTCTGCATTTGAAGCGGCTTATTTTTCGAAGGAAGGGCAGAAAGCTTTGAGTGAAAAAGTAACCCTTCTTCACTGTACTACGGAATACCCTGCTCCATTCAATGAGATAAATTTACGGGCAATGGATACGCTAAAAGCCGCATTTTCACTGCCTGTTGGCTACTCTGATCACAGCAAAGGCATTTCAGTTCCTATTGCTGCGGTCGCTCGGGGGGCTATATTAATTGAAAAACATTTTACCCTAGATAGGGAGATGGAGGGACCTGATCATAAAGCATCACTTGAACCTGATGAACTAAAACAAATGGTCATAGCGATAAGAGAAGTTGAGCAGGCTATAGGGAATAGTTTAAAAGGTCCAATGCCTTCAGAAATAAAAAATAAACAAGTTGCGCGTAAAAGCATTGTGGCTGCGAAAAAAATCCGTAAGGGAGAAGTCCTGAGTATCGAAAACCTTGGAATAAAGCGCCCTGGTAACGGAGTGTCGCCTTATTTTTATTGGTCTTTCTTGGAAAAAACGGCAAAGAGAGATTACGATGAAGGACAACTTATCACAGAATGAAAATTTGATTGTTATCGGTAGCGGAGGGCATGCAGCCATTTTGGTTGAAATCCTTTCTCTCCATAAGCAAAACATTTTAGCTATAGTTAGTCCGGATAAAGAGCATCCGAGAGAAGTTTTCAAAGGATTTTTCTTTTATGAAAATGATAGCGATGTTCTTAATTACCCCCCCCAAACTACATTCTTAGTGAATGGCATTGGGTCAATACCTGGAAATGTTAGACGAAATATTCTTTACCATGACTTCGTAAATAAAGGTTTTTCTTTTTATTCGGTAATATCACCTAAAGCTATTATTTCGCCATTTGCTAAATTAGGAAAAGGCGTACAGGTAATGTCTGGTGCTATTATTCAGCATGGTGCTGTAATTGGTGATAATTGCATTATAAATACTGGCGCAATTGTCGAACATGACTGTGTCATTGGCGCAAATAACCATGTTGCTCCAGGTGCAACACTTAGTGGTGGTGTCCTGACTGGATTAAACGTTCATATAGGTACTAACTCGACTATTATACAAAACATCCAGATCGGTGACGCAGCAGTTGTTGGTGCTGGAGCTGTAATAACGCGAAATATAGAGAAAAATACTATCGTCTATCCGGCGAAGGTTTTTTCTAGGGGATTATAGTATGGCGACTAAATGGGAAAATGTTCTGTTATCTCCAGAACAGAGCATCAGAGAGGCCCTGGAAATAATTGATGCAGAAGCGATACGAATAGCTTTAGTCGTAACGTCTGATCGAAAGCTGCTAGGTACAGTCACTGATGGTGATATTCGTAGAGGTTTACTGCGTAATTTGAAGATGGATGAGCCCGTTCAACTGGTAATGAATAAAAATCCCACTGTTGCATCTCCAGAGGTTAGTCGAAAAAAATTACTGCAAATGATGGAAGAGATAAGTGTTCTCAGCATTCCGATATTAAATGGTGAATATTTAGTTGGTTTAGAGACTGTTCATGATATGTCCGAGAAACCAATCTATGAAAATCCAGTATTTTTGATGGCTGGAGGGTTTGGCACAAGGTTAAAACCGCTAACCGACAGTTGTCCTAAGCCGCTATTGAAAGTGGGTGATAAGCCTATTCTTGAAACTACGCTAAATAATTTTATTAGTCATGGTTTTAAGAATTTTTATATATCGACGCATTATATGCCTGAAATGATTATGGATCACTTCGGAGATGGCTCGAAATGGGGAGTAAATATTACCTATGTATACGAAAATAATCCATTAGGCACTGGTGGGGCTTTAGGATTACTGCCAAAAGATATACCACAGTTACCTTTATTAATGATGAATGGTGATGTGCTCACAAATGTTGATTATCAAAATTTACTGAAGTTTCATAATGAAGGCAAGGCTGATGCTACGATGTGTGTGCGGGAGTATCAATATCAAATACCGTATGGCGTTGTGACGGGAAAAGGGAATAAAATAGTTGAGATGGTAGAAAAACCGGTCCAGCATTACTATGTGAATGCCGGTATTTATGTTATTTCCCCGAAGCTTTTCAATAGTGTTGAAAAGGATAAAAAAATAGATATGCCAACCCTGCTTGAAGAGGAAATAAAAAAGATGGGGGAAGTGTTGATGTTCCCTATTCATGAATATTGGTTAGATATTGGTAGAATGGATGACTTTAAAAAAGCGCAAATAGATATTCTGAAATTAGGACTTTAACGTGAAAAAATCTACGCTTGCGATTATTCCTGCCAGGGGTGGAAGCAAAAGGTTACCTAGGAAAAATGTAAAATATCTGCATGGTAAACCTCTTATAGCATGGACAATTGAAGCTGCGTTAGCAGCCAAAACTGTTAATGACATTATTGTTTCCACTGACGACGCAGAGATTGCGTCGATATCACTCCAATATGGTGCTCAAGTTCCCTTTATTAGACCAGCGTCATTAGCTAGAGACACATCTACGACTGAAGATGTTATACGTCATGCTGTTAATTTTATGAGTGCTAGAGTAGATTACGATAGAATTATAATATTGCAACCAACCTCTCCTCTTAGAACAGCTTTTCATATTGACGACGCAAATTTATTCTTTGATGAGAAAAGTGCTAATGCAGTTGTATCCGTTACAGAGTGTGAGCATAATCCGAATTGGATTAATGGATTGGATGACACATATTCTCTTAATGGATTTTTGGAACCGAAATCATTTAGGGAGGGAAAATATTATCGATTGAATGGTGCTATATATATAATAAAAAAAGAAATAAGTCATGACTTCAGTTTTTTTTATAAAGAACGGAGTTTTGCATATGTTATGAATAGAATGGATTCTATAGATATTGATGAAGTAAGTGATTTTGAATATGCAAACTATCTTTTATCAAATTTTTTGATAGATTGAGAATTATATGAGCTTAATAAAAGATAGTTTTTTATATATCTTTGGTGAGGTTTTGTCTAAAGGTATGCCTTATGTTTTGCTGCCTTTTATTACTAATTCTCTTGGAGTAGAAGATTATGGACGGCTAGCTTATTTTCAGGTTATTGTCGCGCTGGTTATAATTATTGTTGGTTTAAGCCAAGATGGTGCAATATCGAGGTATTTTTATAATTATGGTGTGAGAAGTGTCCATATTATTATTATTACAGGTGCCGGCTACTCGATCGTTTTATCATTATTACTTATATCTGTGTTAGGATTAATCAACCTAGATAGAGAGTATATCTTTTGTGTTGGTGCTGCTTTTGTTTCCGCTACATTAAGTGCACAACTGAGCTTTAGACAATGCCTTCGGGATATTAAGACATATCTATTAATCCAGATTTCAAATGCTGCTTTAACAACTTTTTTTGTCGTAGTTTTTTTTGTTTTTTTTAAACCGTCAGTGATTTTTTATTTTTCTGCAGTTATCATTAGCGGTTTGCTCTCTTTGTCAATTGCATATTATTTGTTTTTTTGTAAGTTTAAAATTAGAAAGGTTAATTTTAAAAATGAAAAGAGGTCTCTTCTTTATCTCTTTTCCTTCGGTTTTCCTCTTGTTTTCCATCAACTTAGTCTTTTTGCTAAAGGACAGGTTGATAGGCTCTTTGTCTACGGACAATATGGATTAAAGGAGTTAGGGGTATACTCGTTAGGAATACAAATTGCTACTGTTTATTCTGTCCTGATTATTGCTGTGAATAAAGCGATATTACCTTATTACTTTAATGCGTTAAAAACTAATAGATTGAATGTAAAAGGAATATTAAAATATGTGTATATATCATTCTCTTTCTGCTTTATTCCTGCTTTGGTTGCTTTTTTTATTCCTGGGGAATGGTATAAAACTATTTTTGGGCATGGCTTTGATAATGTAAAATATTTTGTGGTCTTCTTCGTGTTCTCTTTTGGATTGAATATACCTTATCTATTAATGGTGAATTATTTTTTCTATATAGGTGAGACATCAACAATATCTAAAGTGACTTTTCTTTCATCGCTCTTGTATATTGTGATTCTTTATTTTTTATCAGGAATAGATTTAAAATATCTTCCTTTTTCTTTGCTCATATCTAATTTGTTTATGTTGCTATTGTTTTATAAAATTATTCTAAATAGACGTGCTATATAAATTTTTTTCAAATGATTTATCGAAGTCATAAAGGACCGAATAATGAGAGTTAATTTTTTTATACTTGAGTCCCCCTTACAGGTAGCATCAGCATGTAAAGTCTCTGAGCTTTTTGATAGTGAGTCATTTTTTTTTATTAGGTTAAATGGAGATAAAAATAATGATGATTTGATTTACAGAGAGATGGATAAAGTATCTAAAGAAACACATAGAGTTTTTTTTAAAACAAAGAGAGGGAGTAGAATATCGCTTCTGCTTTGTTTCGCAAGATTGTTGATACATTACATTCGCTTCATTGGTAGAATTGATGGTGTTTTTATTGGTCACTGGCAGTCTAGGTGGATGAGAGTTTCTTCTGTTATTATAAAACTACAAAATATTGGGATCGTTGATGATGGATTGGCAACTATATCCGCAATAAGACAATTGAATACACTTAAAAAAAATAGATTTTTATTAAAGTATTTGCCTACTTTTTATACATCATTTGATATTAATATTCCTTATCCAAAAATAGTTTCTTGTAAGAAAAAAAAACAGGTTTCTTGTAAGGTTGGTTCTTTCGCTATCATAATTGGGACACCATTGGTTGAAAAAGGAATAATAAATTTTGGACTGTATGAGAAAATAATAAATAATATTTCTTCTCACATGAAAAGTAAAAGTATGGATATTATATATATCCCTCATAGGGCTGAAGGACAGTTATTAGATAGATATGATAGTGACATAAAGATTATGACATTAGATAAATCTGTCGAGGATTACTTTAAAGAATTGATTTCTTTCCCATCATTTGTTTTTTCGTTTTATTCGACTGCTTTGGTTAATTTGTCTGAGGTCTATAAAGGTCCGAGTTTTTATTCTATTTTATTAGATGAAAATGATATAGAGTCCAACTTTAAAAGTATTGTATTGAACTCATATGAGTATATATTTAGTTTAAACTCTATTAAGGTTGTACCATATGAAAATATTTATAATATTTAACTTTCATTATCGTTTGCTTTTTTATAAGGCTGTATGCTGATGGAATTCATTCTCCTAAATTTATTGTTTCTAACGTTTTTCGCTATAGTGATTTTTGCAAAAGAATATAGAGGAAGTGTTTTTGTTTATTATCTTGGTATTGCGATTTTGTTTTTAACTCCTGCGTGGTATATATACATAAAAGGTGAGAAGTATCTGTCTTACTCCCAGGAAAGCGCGGAAGTTTATTTTCTTTTGGGATGTGTTGCATTTGTGCACTGTATTTTTGTTTGTTTAATTAGACTGGCATTTAATAAACGCCTTTCTGTCAATTATTATAATGAGTTCTACGCACCTAAAAAAATACTTTTGATGTTTTTTATCTTTACTATATTAGTCATAATAGCCTATGTTATTTATTATTGGCGAGAGTGGCCGTTGTTAAATGCTTTTTCTGGGAATGTGATTGATAGGCCGGATACAGTAAAAGGTAATTTCAAAGGATATTTTACTTATTCTGTTGTCGTTCAGGTATTATTGCCCGCTATATATTTTTATTTCTTCTTTTTGTATAAAGAAAATAGAGTATTAAATACTTTATTTATTTTGCTGGTGTCTTTTTTTATAATAATTGGCGGTAATAAGGGGATATTTCTTTATTTCATATTGTTTTATTTTTTATATGTTTTAAAGAAAATCAGTATTGTTAATTATACTTTTTATTTTATTACATGCGTGTTTGTTTATGCGGTAATGAAAGGGGCCTTCTCAAATGACTTGGGAGATTCAGTGAACGCTGAATATTTAGTGGAGTCAATAACTACTCGATTTTTTGTAGCTCAAGGAATCTCAATTCCCAATGTTATTGAGATGACTCAGGGGAATAATGCTATTGCAGAGTTAGATTCTGAAGAACTAAAGTCAGTACTGTTTGAGTATGTATATGGTTATTCTCCAGGAAGTATGCCATTAATTTATATTGCTGAAATATTTATAAAATATAACGTTTTTATTTTCTTAGCGACAATTTCTGTTTTTACATTTTTGATTTCTTTTGTTTCTCTTTTTGTAGAGAAAACGTCTAATTTATCAATTCTTTGGGTTTTCTATTATTGCCTTTACGCATTGGTTATGGCGGGTATATCTGATGCTAATTTACTTAGATTTGTTTTTAGTATTATTGTTATGATTATTATTTATGCTTTTTCTATAAGAAAGAGGCTTAATAGTGAGTGAGAAAATACCTTTAGTATCTATAATTATGCCAACATATAATTCATCTGAATTTATAACTGAAAGTATACTTTCAGTTATAAACCAAACTTTTATGGATTGGGAGCTTTTGGTAGTCGATGACTGTTCAACTGATCAAACTGTAGAAATTATTTCTTCATATGCAAAAGAAAATAAAAGAATTAAATTTTTTTCTACTGAGAAAAATTCTGGAGCCGCAGTGGCAAGAAATTTAGCAATAAAAAAATCAGTAGGAAGGTTTATTGCTTTTTTAGATAGTGATGACCTGTGGTTTCCAGAAAAGCTTGAGCAGCAAATAAAGTTCATGCTATATAATAATTATTCTTTTACTTATACTTTTTATCAAAAAATTGATAAAAACGGTAGTAAAAGAGGAGTTGTGAAAGCTCCATTGAAAACTAATTATATTGATAGTTTGAAAACTAATGTTATTGGTTGTTTAACTGTCATTTATGATACTCAGGAGTTAGGGAAAATGTACATGCCGTTGCTAAGAAAAAGGCAAGATTATTGCCTTTGGCTTAGTATTTTGAAAAAGGGTATCATCGCTTATTGTCTTCCTGAGAACCTTGCACTATATCGAGTTTCGCAACATAGCTTGTCTGGTAATAAATTTAAAATTTTGAAATATCAATGGATGGTGTACAGAAATGTGGAGAAAATAGGGTTTTTCAAAAGTTGTTATTTTTTCTTTTTTTATTCTTTTTATGGTTACAAACGTTATAGGATATAGCTTTTTTGTTATGAAATCTATTATGTCACTTTGATATTATGCTTATACTATATCTGTGACCATTGAAGATGCTTGATTTTATGCCGCCAGAGGATGAGGAGTACGCTTTCCAGCTCGAAAATAACTGCTGAACAAAAAAACGAACTTGAGCGCTCTCTCCATAATACTAACTGTGGTAAACGAGTTTGTGATCGCATCGCAGTCAATTTTCTTGCCTCATAATGAATGCTGGATTCAGCCATGATTGCTTATGCTCTGTGTTTTCATGAAAAATGGTAAATAAGAACATCAATGATGTTATTGTCAACAAACTAAAACAATGTTGCCTAAAAGGAAAATTAGTCCATCACTTATCTTAGTGTTTGTTGAACAATCCCTAGAGGATGGTGGATTATATAGCTCCATACTGGGCTATCCGGCCTAGTATTCTAGAAATGAACACATGAACACATGAACACATGAACACATGAACACATGAACACATAGTCATGGTATTACCTAAAAAGCTGACAGGCATTAGCCTGGACGTGATAGAATACATATGGAAAGTAATGAATGGGATTGCGCGGAATAATCGATATTCTAAACGCACACTCGCGGATTTTGCGGTGTGATATTAAAATTTCTCATTACCTCGCTTCTAGAAATAACGAGGTCATTAATATAAGTTAAGATTATTTTAGGTGTTTGATCTTGTGTCTTGGTATTTATTGGATATATAAATAATACTATAACTCATCAAAGAAAATAGTTGTGTTTATTAATAGGATTTCTCATGATATAAACTCATGTGATTTACTATGATAAAATATTACCGAAAAATTATAATTTTCAAAAAATTAGGTTGTTATTTTTGCTTCCGAATCCAAGTTATGGAGATAGTATTATTTTTTTTATAATTATAGGCTCATTTTATAGGATAAATGCTTTCTCATATTTATAAATATTGTCTGTGACGGCTATAACCATTGTCTTAAAAATGCATTTATAAAGGTGAGCAGTGAGTGGGCTATTTTACATATCTGGGTGAGATGAGAATAAATCTCGGCTCCGGTAGATGGAAAGATACAGTAAAAGTAGTGCGTTCTATACCCTGTCAGAAATGTTTCAATGGATCTATTATTTTTTATGCGATTAGTCTGATTGGAGATACTGTAGCAGTGTGTCTATATTGACCTTATGATCAGACAGTGCATGACTTCTCTTTAGGTCAGATTTATATTCTGTTGCTAGATTGAGTTACAATACATAGCGACATAGTTATAGTTTTTATCCATCTATCACTGCTGAAGATGATGTACTATGAAAGCGTGTTTTTGAGTGTTTTATTTTATTTTTTATATTATAAATATAGGGCTGCTGATGATAATAGCAAGTGTAAACATTGCTCTTAATGTATCAATATTATTACCGAAGTAGGAGGTAATTAGAGTTATATCCAATAAGTGTTGTTTGTTGTTGATTGGCTATTCATGAGGTGACTTTATGAAACGTCGAGAGTTGATGAGATATCTTTCTGGAGTTAGTGTGTGTTTTTTAATTTCAAAATCACGCGCTAAAGAATTAGATCCTTCTAATAATATTGGATATATTGATCATAAAGAGTCCCTTAACGAAGTTAAATCCGTATGGGAAATGTTAGGAAAATCTGATGCTATTAAACATATTCCCTCAGCCCAAGCTTTTTTTGCAGTTTCAGTAGTTCAGTATGGAGCTGTTGCAGATAGAAAAACTGATAATACACAATATGTTCAACAAGCTTTAGATTCTACTCAATCAGGATTAGTTATTATAGAGTCAGGATGTAAGTGGTTTAAATCTAAAGTAAAGCAACCAGATGATGTCCAAATACTAGATTTTTCTAATTATGATGAAGTAAATGATAATTTTGGTGCTCAAATTAAATTCATCTTAGCAACTAAGGAACCTCATGAAAAAAATGCTAATGAATTTTCTATCTTGGCATCTCATCACCCTGCAATCGTTTTAGACAATACTGGTGATAATTCTGTAGGAAGTCGCGCATCTTTGATTTTGAGAGATCAGGGAAGGCTTGCTTGGCGGATAGGAATGGGGGTATATGATAATGATAAAGATTTTTTGATTGCAGATAGAAACCTCTCTAGACGTTACACGATAAATTATAAAGGGAGTGAGCATGCTTGGAATTCGGCTTGGATTCGAGGAGTCGATTACACGTTTGCAGCAAAGAATAATAACAATATTACTACAAGGTATTTGATTAAAAGTAATAACAAGAAAAATGTTGATGGGAAAAATATTAGACAGATTTATTCTGATGGAACTATGGTTGTTGAGTGGGTAGAGTGCTCTAATGGGGATGTCTTTTTAGAACGGGAAAATAGTACTATTACGTTGGAAAAAAATGGTGCTGTGTTTGGTTGTAAAAGAAAAATTGTGTCCTCTAAATTACAAAGTATAAATGTTGAGGAGAAGTTATCAGGTGCTGTTTTTATTTCTGAATACTATGAGACATCCAAGTTTCTCCTGCCTAGTGCACAAATTGGATTGTGTTTTAAATTTATTGTTACAAAAAATAAGGGTATATCAATAATATGTTATGGTGGGGATGCTTTTAGGATGGGGAAATCTGAAATTTCTAGTTCTAATTTGGGCGACAGTGTAAATTTAATTTGTGTTAATGAAGGTGTTTGGGATTGTGAGTTTTGGGGACAATGGGAATAAAATGATTTTTTCTAATTTCTCTTTACACCCTGTACTCGATGAATACTCTACCAGAGATATTTATCTATCGAGATGTCTTTAAAAGTAAAATATTAATCTGTTTTTATATGGAGTGTTCGGCATTATTAGAATGCTTGGTATGAATTTGATTAATTGCTTCTATTATTGAAATATATTTTTAATTGAATGGTCTAATAATGAAAATAGCAATTGTAGGTACAGGCTATGTAGGTCTATCGAACGCCATATTGTTGGCGCAACATAATCAAGTTATCGCATTAGATATAGTGGCGGAAAAAATTGAATTGCTGAATAATAAAAAATCTACAATCATTGATAACGAAATAGAAAGATTTTTACGTGAAAAAAAATTAAATTTCTCTGCTACGTTGGATAAAAAAGATGCCTATCGGGACGCCGACTTTGTTATTATTGCTACGCCTACGGACTACGATCCGAAAACCAACTACTTCAATACCCAATCTGTCGAGTCGGTGATCCTAGATGTTATTGCAATCAATCCTAATGCTGTAATGATAATAAAATCCACAGTGCCTGTGGGTTTTACAAAAACGATGAAAGAGAAATACATTACCGAAAACATTATCTTCTCGCCCGAATTCCTGCGCGAAGGAAAAGCGCTGTACGATAATCTATATCCTTCTCGTATTGTGGTAGGGGCTCGCTCGGAGCGTGCAGAACAATTCGCCAGTTTATTATTGCAGGGCGCAATCAAGAAAGATGCGCCAGTGTTGTATACCGATTCAACGGAAGCGGAAGCGATAAAACTGTTCGCCAATACCTATTTGGCGATGCGTGTGGCGTACTTTAATGAACTGGATAGCTACGCACAAATCCATAGTTTGGATAGTAAACAAATTATTGAAGGAGTTGGGTTAGATCCGCGTATCGGTAGGCATTATAATAATCCTTCATTCGGTTATGGTGGTTACTGCTTGCCTAAGGATACTAAACAGCTATTGGCAAACTATGCCAGTGTGCCTAATAGTCTAATCAGCGCTATTGTTGAGGCGAATCGTACTCGTAAAGATTTTATTGCTGATTCTATTATTGGGCGTAACCCCAAAGTTGTAGGTGTTTATCGATTAGTGATGAAAGCTGGTTCGGATAATTTCCGCGCCTCTGCAATTCAAGGGGTGATGAAACGTATTAAAGCTAAAGGTATTGAAGTCGTTGTATATGAACCCGTACTTGAGGAAGATAGGTTCTTCAGGTCTCGAGTTATTCGCGATTTGAATGAATTTAAGCAAATATCAGATGTGATTATTTCTAATCGTATGACTGATGAACTTTCAGATGTCGTAACAAAAGTGTATACGCGTGACCTCTTTGGTTCGGACTGAATGCTGAGTAGCGCCGTGCCTTTGAGTATGAGGAACTTCCTGTTATCTGAGAGGAAATCCCCGCGTTCGCGGGGATAAAGGTTAGATTTGGTGCGACTAATATGTATTAGCTCAGACCTGATCTGACAGTTACCGGTTATTTATAC
>NZ_KZ819106.1:0-25467 GCF_003115855.1 Brenneria corticis | reverse complement strand
GTCAATGCTTATTTTAAGCGTTTTCCTCTTGCTTATCGACCCGGTTTGCATTCGCAGCGTCGTGTCGATGGAGGCGCATTATAGGGATCCCGTCTCGTTACACAACCCCTTTCTCGATCTTTTTTTCCGTTCGCGTATTTTTCAACCCTTTCGTTGAGATCTTGTCCGATCGAGGTTACTTTCAGCTTACGGTCACCGTCTATCCATCGATATTTTTGTCTACCGCTATATTAGCTATATTACGACGTCTGTTAATAAGGGGGTTTTAATGGGATCTGGAATCGTTCGCGGCTATAAAGGGTCGTTTCCTGTTATTGGTGAAAACGTCATGATTGACCCATCGAGCGTGGTCATAGGTAAAGTTACCCTCGGCGACGATGTCGGCATCTGGCCTCTGGTCGCGATCCGTGGCGATGTAAACTACATAGATATTGGCGCGAGAAGTAATATTCAGGACGGTTCCGTACTGCACATCACCCATAGTTCAGAAAAAAACCCGGCGGGCAATCCGTTAATCATCGGGGAAGATGTCACCGTGGGACATAAGGCCATGTTACACGGATGCACCATCGGCAATCGTGTGCTGGTCGGCATGGGATCCATCCTTCTTGATGGCGCCATTGTTGAAGATGACGTGATGATCGGCGCCGGTAGTCTTGTTGCTCCGGGAAAACGTCTGGAGAGCGGCTACCTGTATCTCGGCAGTCCGGCGAAAAAAATCCGCCCGCTGACGCCGGAAGAGATCGAAGGCCTTATATATTCCGCCGATAACTACGTGCGCTGGAAAAATGAATACCTCGATCAGAACAATGAAAAACAGCCCTGACTATCGTATTCATCATTCAGCACCATTTTTTCCATTACCTCTTCCAGATCCCAGCGATTCTCCCTGAACAGCGATAGCCACTGTTCAGGGGTGGCGCCGCCGTAGCGCTGCCGCATCTGTTGCGCGCTGATAAGGCAATCCTGCTGGAAACCGTTGACCAATACCGGAAAACGGATCGTTTGACGCTCATCGTCCCAGCTTTCACGATCCGGGAATTGAATCGCCTGATTCACCGCGCCAGCTCCCGCTTAAGCGTCTCAATCACCGGATTAACGTCCGGCATTACGTCATGCCAGAGTTTAAAGGCGTGCGCCGCCTGACCGACGAGCATGCCCAGACCGTCGGCGTATTTAACCGCGCCATGCTGTACGCACCATGCTAAAAACGGCGTCATCTCAGACAAATAAAACATGTCATAACAGCGCGTATCGGCAGCGATCAGTTCGGCGGGTATCGTGGGAACGCTGTCATATATCCCGGATGAAGTGGCATTGATCACCAGGTCAAAAGCCTGCCCTGATAATTGATCAAACCTCATCGCACGGATATCGCCGACGGAGCGGAAGAGTTGTACTAATCCATCAGCTCTGGAAAACGTCCTGTTCGTCAGAACGACCGAGCAGCCATAAGCCAGCAATGGCTGGATAACCCCACGCGCCGCGCCGCCCGCGCCAAGCAGTAAAACACGGTCCCCTGGCTTTACCAGCCCCAGCCGCTGTAGATCGCTTAATAAACCGATGCCGTCGGTATTATCGCCAAATAGACGTCCGTCGCTCAGTTTCTTTAAGGTATTAACGGCGCCGGCAAGCGATGCTCGTTCGCTGCGTTCATCCGCCACGCCAAAAGCCCGCTCTTTAAACGGCGCCGTGATATTCGCCCCGCTGGCTCCCTCGCTGAAATAACGATGCAACTCCGCTTCAAAATTATCCACCGGCGCCAGTATGCGCTGATAATTCAGCGCGATACCCGTCTGAGAAGCAAACAACTCATGTATACGCGGTGACTTACTGTGCGCAATTGGATTACCAAAAACAGCAAAAGACATTATCTCAGACACCCAACTCTCCAATCTCCAGGTTACCCCTGGCGCAACAGTTTACCGGTTAAAACATCTCTAATCTCGGAAGGGTTTACCCTTCCGCCTACCTGTCCGTGCAGAACGGGAAAATCAGCGCCAAACTGCTGATAGATTTCCTGCTCCGAACGACAAGGCGGCAGGCCGCTCAAATTGGCGCTGGTTGAAACCAGCGGCTTGCCATAACCGACACACAATTTTTTCACCAATGGATGCGCGCTGACCCGCACCGCCAGCGAGCTAAATTGCCCGGTCAGCCACGTTGGCGTGGTGGGCCTGGCCGGGATAACCCAGGTAACGGGCCCGGGCCAACTGGAAAACATGACGCTTTTTTGCGCGTCGGACAGGTCGCTATCGTCCACATACGGCGCCAGTTGCTGATAATCGGCGGCAATCAGAATCAGCCCCTTGCGCCACGAACGCTGTTTTAGCGCCAATAAGCGGTTTACCGCCGTTTCACTATCCGGATCGCACCCCAGGCCAAATACCGCTTCGGTGGGATAGGCGATGACTTCTTCGTGGCGCAGCGCCTGCAAGACGGGAATCAGTAAATCATCAGAGACATTATTCATTGTTATCAACTTCGGCCGTCGCCGGCTTTCCACATAATTTACTGGCGCAAAACAGTCTGACGCCCTTCTCCGTTTTCTTTTCGATAAGTAAAGGATAGCCGCAGTGGGGACACTCTCCGGCTACCGGTTTGTTATTAAGCGTAAACTGGCAGTCAGGGTAACGATCGCAGGCATGAAACACTTTGCCATAGCGCGACTTGCGCTGTAGCAGCGTTCCCTTACGACATTGCGGACAGCTCAACGCGGTTTCATCAGGGCGATCGATCACCTCCGTGTGATTACACTGCGGATAATTTTCACAGCCGATAAACATGCCGTAGCGCCCCTGCCTCAGCACCAACGTCGACTGACAGCGCGGGCAAAGCTGTCCATCCAGCACCTTGACCACGTGACCGTCCGCCTGCGCCTTTAGCGGACGAATAAATTCACATTCAGGGTAACGCGAGCAGCCAAGAAAAGGCCCGTGCCGGCCGGAACGGATAACCAGCGCTGACCCGCATTCCGGGCAAAGCTCTTGTTTTTTGTCGGCAAAAAGTACGGTTTTAGCCATTCCTTACCTATTACGCTCCAGGCTATTGCACATAACCGTCATTTTCCTCAAACAAAAGTTCTTCCATTTGCTGGTAAGCGTTCTCACATCCGGGGACATTGAAAAGCACCATCAGAATGACCCATTTAAGATCTTCCAGATCAAAATCTTGTGTATCAAGCGCCATCACCCGGTCGATCACCATCTCGCGCGTTTCCAGATTCAAGACCTGGATCTGTTCGAGAAATAATAAAAAACCACGGCACTCCGCATCAAGACGCAGCTCTTCATCCTGCGTATAGATGCGCATCGCCAGCGGATCGTGCGCCAGATTGAGCGGCGTGTTCTGCCCTTCCTGTATGTCAGCCAGTTTTTCCAGCCAATTCAGCGCGCTGTAGATATCATTACGATCAAATCCAGCGCGGGTGAGGTCATCAGTCAACGAATCCTGATCGACACGCATTTCAGTTTCATTGTGGATATATGTTTCAAACAAGTACATGAGTACGTCGAACATGGCCTGCCCTCCTTAATCGGACATAGCCGCCGGGTACTGCTGCGATCCATCCTGCTAACTCCAGTTCCAATAGTTTACCCACTATCTCTGGCACAGGTTGGCCGGCACGTTCAGCGACAACGTCAACGGGTGTAACCTCATCCCCTACGTTAGCCAACACATCAGCAAATGGCAATTCAACATCCTCTTCCACGGCAGAAATAGTTTGATCCGCCGCTGCAGGAAGCCATTGCAGCTCACTCATTAACTGTTCGACGATATTTTTAGGATGGGTGACAAGGTACGCGCCCTGTTGAATCAGCCAGTGCGTTCCCTGCGTCATCGGGTTGCCTAGCGGCCCCGGTAAGGCAAATACTTCCCGCCCCTGTTCCAACGCATAGCGGGCCGTCACCAGCGACCCGCTGCGCATGGATGCCTCCACCACCAATACGCCCAGACTCAACCCGCTGATAATACGATTTCTTCTTGGAAAGTTCGTCGGCAATGGCCGTGTCGCCAGCGGGAATTCGGACACCACTGCGCCGCCCAGCTCGAGAATACGCTCGGCAAGCCGGTGATGACGCCGGGGGTAGATATGAG
Source organism: Brenneria corticis (assembly GCF_003115855.1). Lineage (GTDB taxonomy): Bacteria > Pseudomonadota > Gammaproteobacteria > Enterobacterales > Enterobacteriaceae > Brenneria > Brenneria corticis. Next base: position 21,369 of record NZ_KZ819106.1, on the reverse strand, counting down.
CCAGCCCGCTGCCTAACACCGCGACCGTCTTTCCCCCGGCTTCCAGTGACGCCCGGTGTGCGATACCATCGATCCCGACCGCCAGCCCGCTGGTGATAGTCAGGTTATTTACCGCCAGTTCCTGCGCAAAGAACTGCCCCCACTGCTCGCCATAGGCGCTATTGCCGCGGCTGCCGACGATAGCGATTTGCGGCGATGCCAGTAAAGCGGGATCGCCGGCCACAAACAGCAACAGCGGAGGGGAACTGATATTGGCGAGCAAAAACGGGTATCTTTTATCAATGCAGGTCACTATGTGGCGATCGGGCTGCGACAGCCAGCACAGCGTTTCTGCCACTATTTTCCGATCAAAGCGTTGGAACTGTTCTGCCTGAACCTCAGTCATGCCCAGTGACATTAAAGCGCTTTTGCCGTAATCCCCCATGGCAATAAGCTCTTCGGCCATTGCTCCGGCCCGTCTGGCCCCCAGGTACCTCACTCCCATCAGGCGCAGCCAGATTTCCGTTGATAACATTGCGCGTCCCTTATTCCGCCGGTTCGGGTTGCCCCGGCAATTAACTGCCGATGCTGTCAATCGGTGCGAGAAATGTCTAGAATAGGGACAGATACTCTTTCACCACTCGGATACAGATCTAAATATATATGTCAGTTTTGCACGTATTACATTTTCCGGACGAGCGGCTTCGCATCAAGGCGCAGCCCGTAAAAGAAGTCAATGCGGACATTCAGCGTATCGTCGATGATATGTTCGATACCATGTATGAAGAAGAAGGCATTGGTCTGGCCGCCACCCAGGTGGATATTCATCAGCGTATTATTGTTATCGATGTTTCAGAGACCCGCGATCAGCGGCTGGTGCTGATTAATCCCGAGCTGCTTGAAAAAAGCGGCGATACCGGTATCGAAGAGGGATGTTTGTCGATCCCGGAAACCCGGGCGCTGGTGCCGCGCGCCGAACGCGTGAAAGTACGGGCGCTGGATCGGGAAGGCAATACCTTCGAACTGGAAGCTGAGGGCCTATTGGCGATTTGTATCCAGCATGAGATGGACCATCTGGTCGGGAAGTTGTTTATTGATTATCTTTCCTCTCTGAAACGCCAGAGAATCCGTCAAAAACTGGAAAAAATGGCCAGGCTAAACGGCCGGGATTAAGGGTTTATCTTCCTGACAGGAAACAACGTGTCTGATTCTTTACGCATTATCTTTGCCGGTACACCTGACTTCGCCGCGCGCCACCTGGAGGCGCTCCTCTCCTCCGAGCATCAGGTGGTGGGGGTTTTCACTCAGCCAGACCGGCCGGCCGGCCGGGGTAACAAGTTAACCGCCAGCCCGGTGAGAGCGCTGGCGGAACAGCACGATATTCCGGTGTATCAGCCCAAATCGCTGCGTCAGGCCGAAGGTCAGGAGATGGTGGAAGCCCTGCGGGCCGACGTCATGGTGGTGGTCGCTTACGGGCTGATTTTACCCCAGACGGTTCTGAATATGCCGCGCCTCGGCTGTATCAACGTGCACGGTTCTCTGCTGCCGCGCTGGCGCGGAGCCGCGCCGATTCAGCGCGCGCTGTGGGCGGGCGACCAAAGCACCGGCGTGACGATCATGCAGATGGACGCCGGGCTTGATACCGGCGCCATGCTGCACAAGATCGCCTGTCCGATTCTTGCCGACGATACCAGCGCCACGTTATACAGCAAGCTGGCGGAGCTTGGCCCCCGCGGACTACTGGAAACGCTGGCGCAGTTGGCTGACGGTAAGGCCGCGCCCGAAACTCAGGATGACGACCTGGCAACCTACGCGGAAAAGCTCAGCAAGGAAGAGGCCCGCCTCGACTGGCAACTTTCCGCGATACAGCTTGAGCGCTGCGTGCGGGCGTTCAATCCCTGGCCGGTAAGCTATTTTGTCGTCGACGAACAGCCGGTTAAGGTGTGGAAAAGCGCAGCGATCGTCAGGGATCATCACGCATTGCCCGGCACCATTTTGCACGCCGATAAAAACGGCATCCAGGTCGCCACGTCAGATGGCCTGCTCACCATTCTTGAGTTACAGCCGGCCGGTAAAAAAGTGATGAAGGTCCAGGATCTGCTTAACTCGCGGCGTGAATGGTTTACCCCCGGCAATGTTCTGGCCTAAACGCGGTTTAATACCGGCGATACCCGCCGGTATACCCTCTCTCTTACGTAGTCGCTAACAAATGAAAAGCTCATATAACCTTCGCAGTATTGCCGCTAAAGTGGTAGGGCAAGTAGTGGACCACGGACAATCGCTCAGCACCTTATTGCCCGCCTGTCAGCGAGATATCTCTGACAAGGATCGCGCGCTATTGCAGGAGCTTTGCTTTGGCGTTCTGCGTGCGTTGCCGCAGTTGGAATGGTTTATTCAGCAGTTGATGGCCAAGCCATTGACGGGTAAGCAGCGGCCGCTGCACTACCTGATTATGATCGGCATGTATCAACTGCTGTATACCCGCATCCCGGCTCACGCGGCGCTGGCGGAAACCGTGGAGGGCGCCATCGCCCTGAAACGCCCGCAGTTAAAGGGGCTGATTAACGGCGTGTTGCGGCAGTTTCAACGCCAGCAGGACGAGCTGCTGGCGCGCGCGGCGAATAATCCCGTACGCTATCTGCATCCGGGCTGGCTGCTGACCCGGATTAAAAACGCCTATCCCGACAACTGGCAGCAGATTGTCGACGCCAATAACCAGCGCCCACCGATGTGGCTGCGCGTCAACCGGCTGCATCATAGCCGCGAAGCGTACCTTGCCCTGCTTGAGCAGCAAGGCATCGAAGCGTTGCCCCATGCCGATTATCCCGACGCCATTCGTCTCGCCGTCCCCTGCGCCGTCAACCTGCTTCCAGGATTCGAGCAAGGCTGGGCAACGGTCCAGGATGCCTCGGCACAGGGCTGCGTATACTGGCTGGATCCGCAAAATGGCGAGACGATTCTCGATCTTTGCGCGGCGCCGGGAGGGAAAACCACCCATATTCTGGAAGCGGCGCCGCAATCGCACGTATTGGCGGTGGATATCGACGAGTCAAGGCTGAGCCGGATAAGAGAGAATTTACAGCGTCTGCAACTACATGCGGAAGTGGTTCTCGGCGACGGGCGTCAGCCCGAAAGCTGGAGCCAGGGCCGCATTTTCGACCGTATCCTGCTGGATGCGCCCTGCTCCGCGACGGGGGTGGTCCGCCGGCATCCGGATATTAAATGGTTGCGGCGCGACAGCGATATCGCCGAACTGGCGCTGTTGCAAAAAGAGATTCTGGAAGCCGTCTGGCCCTATCTCAAACCGGGCGGAACCTTGGTCTATGCCACCTGCTCAATCATGCCGGAAGAGAATCAGCAGCAGGTAGCTGGCTTCCTTGCGCGTCATGCCGATGCCGCGCTGGTCGGCACCGGCTCGCCGCAACGGCCCGGCATCCAGAAACTCCCCGGCCCGGATGACGGCGATGGTTTCTTCTACGCCAAGCTGGTAAAAAACTGATATTGCCTCCAGCATTGTCTAACGCCTTGCGGCAACAACACATACGGCAGAATTGATTATGAAGATTATTATTCTTGGCGCGGGTCAGGTAGGCGGCACGCTGGCGGAAAACCTGGCCGGTGAAAACAACGACATTACCGTTGTCGACACCGATACCACCCGTTTACGTCAGCTTCAGGATAAATTTGATCTGCGCGTGATCGCCGGCTATGCCTCCCACCCTCGGGTATTGCGCGAAGCGGGCGCGGAAGACGCGGATATGCTGGTTGCGGTCACCAATTCCGATGAAACCAATATGGTTGCCTGCCAGATCGCCTATTCGCTTTTCAATACGCCAAACCGTATCGCGCGCATCCGTGCGGCCGAGTATATCCGCGAATCCGAGCATCTTTTTCTGCCCGAAGCCGTGCCCATCGATCATTTAATCTCGCCTGAACAATTGGTTATCGACAATATTTACAAGCTGATTGAATATCCCGGCGCGCTTCAGGTCGTCAATTTCGCCCAGGGAAAAGTCAGCATTGCGGCGGTAAACGCCTACTATGGCGGCCCTTTGGTCGGTAACGCCCTGTCATCGATTCGTGAACATATACCGCATATAGAAACGCGCGTTGCCGCTATTTTCCGTCACGACCGCCCTATCCGCCCCCAGGGTTCTACCGTTATCGAAGCCGGAGATGAAGTCTTTTTTGTTGCCGCATCACAGAATATTCGCGCCGTGATGAGCGAACTGCAACGGCTGGAGAACCCCTATAAACGCATCATGATCGTGGGCGGGGGAAACGTTGGCGCCGGGCTGGCGCAGCGGTTGGAAAAAGATTACAGCATTAAACTGATAGAACATAACGCGGATCGAGCGGCCGAGCTTGCCGAGTTATTGCAGGATACCATCGTGTTTCACGGCGATGCCTCGGACCAGGAGCTGCTCGCTGAAGAGCATATCGAGCAGATTGATGTGTTTATCGCCATTACCAATGATGACGAAGCCAACATTATGTCGGCCATGTTGGCCAAGCGGATGGGGGCAAAGAAAGCCATGGTGCTGATTCAGCGCCGCGCTTACGTCGATTTGGTTCAGGGCAGCGTCATTGATGTCGCCATCTCTCCGCAGCAGGCGACCATCTCCGCGCTATTAAGCCACGTGCGTAAAGCGGATATCGTCAGCGTCTCCTCCCTGCGCAGGGGCGCGGCAGAAGCAATCGAAGCCATTGCCCACGGCGATGAAGACACCTCAAAAGTGGTCGGGCGCATGGTGGAGGATATAAAACTGCCGCCAGGCACCACGATTGGCGCGGTGGTGCGCGGCGATGACGTTATTATCGCCAACGACAATACCCGTATCGAACAGGGCGATCACATCATTATGTTTTTAACCGACAAGAAATTCGTGCCGGATGTGGAACGTTTATTCCAGCCAAGCCCGTTCTTCTTGTAATGAAAAAGAAGATAAGTTGTTTAACTATCACCAGGTTATATGGCAAATATAAAACTATTTGTTAAAATTAATTTATCTTTTTATCAAGGAGAGTGGTTATGAGTATTATTAAAGAATTCCGCGAATTTGCCATGCGGGGAAACGTTGTCGATCTGGCGGTCGGTGTGATTATCGGCGCCGCCTTCGGTAAAATCGTTTCGTCGCTGGTATCCGATATTATAATGCCTCCTCTGGGACTGCTTATCGGCGGCGTGGATTTCAAACAATTCAGTCTGGTTTTACGTGATGCCCAAGGCGACATACCCGCGGTAATTATGAACTACGGCGTTTTTATTCAGAATATTTTTGATTTCGTCATTGTCGCATTCGCTATTTTCATGGCGATTAAACTGATGAACAAAATGCGCCGCAAACAGGAAGATGCGCCGGCCGCACCGCCTAAACCCAGCGCCGAAGAGACATTATTGACGGAAATACGCGACCTGCTGAAAAATCAGCAACAGCCTAAATTGTAAATCCTTTAACCAGTCCGTTGTGCAACGGCGTCTTCAGCCAAGAAAACAAAAAGGCCAGCGGTAAAGAATCATTTGATTGCTTACCGCTGGCCTCCCAGTTTCCCTTCTTCGCATGTTTGTCTTTTCTACGGTAACTCCCTTTTCCCTTGCTGTTCACCTCAATCCGTTGACGGAATAGCGGGTCGTGCAGCAATGCTTCCACGGCATTGTCCTGAATTTTACCCCGTTTATGACGATAGCCGGTCATAGATACCTCTCATGATGTGCATATAAATAGAACGCGTGTGAGTATAGAGGAGAATCTGGCGGTGGTACAGATGAGGTAGGGGAACTTACCGAGAATCAAAAACCTGTTTTAACGATGCGGAGTACTCCGCGTGTAAAAAGTCGGTATTGACGCCCCGCTGCTGCAGGCGTAGCTCAAGCAGGCGAAAGCGGCGTGAAAGCGCTTCATATTCCGGAGACTGGTGAGAAATATTTTCCAGCAGATCGGATAACTGCAGCGCCTCTTTACGCTCTTCAAGTTCCAACGGCAAACAGCCGGCATTTTTCAGCAGCCGGTAGGCGACCCGAAGCTCGGGCGGTACGCCGCTGTCATCGTCAAGCGACAAGGGCTGGCCGCTACCCGGTAAATTGTCAAACTGCCCCTGCTGCAGGGCAAGCGCGATATGGCGTTCCGCCAGTTCGTCAATTAACCACATCATTCCCCCAAAAGCCGCGTACGCTTAAAGGTTAGCCGAATTCAAGGCATAAAAAAACCGGGTTTCCCCGGTTTTTTTATGCTCTTACAGATTACTCCGCAGTAGCAACTTCTTCTGTCTGAGAAGCTGAACGATCAACGAGCTCGATGTATGCCATCGGCGCATTGTCGCCTGCACGGAAGCCACACTTCAGAATACGAGTGTAACCACCGGCACGGCTCGCGAAACGCGGGCCCAGTTCATTAAACAGTTTTGCCACGATCTCGTTATCACGAGTGCGGGCGAATGCCAGACGACGATTAGCAACGCTGTCGGTCTTGGCAAGAGTAATCAGCGGTTCAACAACACGACGCAGCTCTTTCGCTTTCGGCAGGGTCGTCTTGATAATCTCATGACGAACCAAAGAACTAGCCATGTTACGGAACATAGCCTGACGATGGCTGCTGTTACGGTTCAGTTGACGACCACTCTTACGATGGCGCATGACCTTATCCTTCTCAGTAAAACCTTAACCTGCGATCTGGTTACTCATCAGCAATGCTTGCCGGCGGCCAGTTTTCCAGGCGCATGCCCAGAGACAGACCACGGGAAGCCAGTACGTCTTTAATCTCGGTAAGAGATTTTTTACCCAGGTTAGGCGTTTTCAACAGCTCAACCTCGGTACGCTGTACCAGATCACCGATGTAGTGGATAGCTTCTGCCTTAAGGCAGTTAGCAGAGCGGACAGTCAATTCCAGATCGTCAACAGGGCGCAGCAGGATCGGATCGAACTCTGGTTTTTCTTCTTTAACTTCCGGTTGACGCACGTCACGCAGGTCAACAAAAGCTTCAAGTTGTTCAGCCAGAATGGTTGCCGCACGGCGGATCGCCTCTTCAGGATCGATCGTACCGTTGGTTTCCATTTCGATGACCAGCTTGTCCAGGTCGGTACGCTGTTCTACGCGTGCCGCTTCAACATTGTAGGCAATACGCTCTACAGGGCTGTAGCAAGCATCGACTAACAGGCGACCAATCGGGCGCTCATCTTCTTCCGTATGAATACGGGCAGATGCCGGCACATAACCACGACCACGCTGAACTTTGATACGCATGCTGATAGCGGCGTTTTCATCGGTCAGGTGGCAGATCAAGTGCTGCGGCTTGACGATTTCGACATCACCATCATGGACGATGTCGGCTGCAGTCACAGGGCCAATGCCAGATTTATTCAGGGTAAGAATAACTTCATCTTTGCCTTGAACTCTCACCGCCAGCCCTTTCAGGTTGAGCAGGATTTCCAGGATGTCTTCCTGTACGCCTTCTTTGGTGCTGTACTCATGCAGTACACCATCAATCTCAACCTCGGTCACCGCGCAACCTGGCATGGATGAAAGCAGAATACGGCGCAGTGCGTTGCCAAGAGTATGGCCGAAGCCACGCTCTAATGGCTCAAGGGTCACCTTGGCGTGCGTCGAACTGACTTGCTCGATATCAACCAGGCGCGGTTTTAGAAACTCTGTCACAGAACCCTGCATTGTGTCCTCTCTTTGGTACTAAGCTTTACTTGGAGTAAAGCTCGACGATCAGGTGTTCATTAATGTCCGCAGACAGATCGGTACGTTCAGGAATACGTTTGAACACACCTTCCATCTTGGCAGCATCAACTTCCAGCCAAGTTGGCTTTTCACGCTGTTCAGCCAGCTCCAGAGCGGCCTTAACGCGAGATTGCTTTTTCGCTTTCTCACGGATGCTGACTACGTCATTCGGGGATACCTGATAAGAAGCGATGCTAACAACGCGACCGTTTACCATGATAGCCTTGTGGCTAACCAACTGACGCGATTCAGCACGAGTGGCGCCGAAGCCCATACGGTAAACAACGTTGTCCAGACGACCTTCCAGCAGCTGTAACAGGTTCTCACCCGTGTTGCCTTTCAGACGAGCGGCTTCTTTATAATAGTTACGGAACTGGCGTTCCAGAACACCATAAATACGGCGAACTTTTTGCTTTTCACGCAACTGCACACCATAGTCAGACAGACGCGGTTTACGCGCACCGTGCTGGCCAGGAGCTTGTTCAATCTTACACTTGGAATCGATCGCACGAACACCAGACTTCAGGAACAGGTCGGTGCCTTCACGACGGCTCAGCTTGAGCTTAGGACCCAAATATCTTGCCATTTTCTTTCTCCAACAATCCTAAAAGCGGCGTTATACGCGGCGCTTTTTCGGCGGACGACAACCGTTATGGGGGATCGGAGTCACATCAGTAATATTAGTGATGCGGAAACCAGCCGCGTTCAATGCGCGGATAGTAGACTCACGGCCCGGACCAGGTCCTTTAACCATAACTTCCAAGTTCTTGATACCGTACTCTTTCACTGCTTCAGCACAGCGCTCAGCTGCAACCTGAGCGGCGAACGGAGTGGATTTACGAGAACCACGGAAACCGGAACCACCGGCAGTTGCCCAACCCAGCGCATTACCCTGACGATCGGTAATAGTAACGATGGTGTTGTTGAAAGAAGCATGGACATGAGCCACACCGTCAGAGACTTGCTTTCTTACACGCTTACGTGTACGAATAGGTGCCTTTGCCATTATTCAATCACCCCGATTATTTCTTGATCGGTTTGCGCGGACCCTTACGGGTACGGGCGTTAGTCTTGGTACGCTGACCGCGAACCGGAAGACCACGACGATGACGCAAACCACGATAAGTACCAAGGTCCATAAGACGCTTAATGCTCAGGGTAACTTCACGACGCAGGTCACCTTCAACAACAAACTTGGCAACTTCGTCACGCAGCTTATCGATTTGCTCTTCAGACAGCTCACTGATCTTAACATTTTCAGCAATACCCGAAGCAGCGCAGATGGCCTGCGAACGAGTTTTACCGACACCGTAGATCGCCGTTAATGCGATAACGGTATGCTTATGATCAGGAATGTTAATGCCTGCTATACGGGCCACTATGCACTCCTACAATTTTATACGGCAATACCATTCTGAAAAGCCCGTTTTCAGGATACTCAAATAGTATTGCGGCTACATACAAAAGATTGGCTGGCTAATCTAGCCAGCTCAACCCAACTTTGCAAGAAAAATATGCGAGATAATCAGCCTTGACGCTGTTTATGCTTCGGCTCGGCACTGCAGATCACACGAACGACACCGTTACGCTTAACAATCTTACAGTTACGACATAATTTCTTGACGGAAGCACGAACTTTCATTTTTACTCTCCGTAACTTCTCAAACGCACCTGATTAACGGTTATAGCCTTTCAGGTTTGCTTTCTTCAATGCAGACTCGTACTGACTCGACATCATCAGAGTTTGCACTTGAGCCATAAAGTCCATGATGACCACAACAACGATCAATAATGACGTGCCGCCGAAATAGAAAGGCACTTTCATTGCATCACGCATGAACTCCGGGATCAGGCAGATGAAAGTAATGTACATCGCACCTACCAGGGTAAGGCGGGTCATTACTTTATCGATGTATTTCGCCGTTTGCTCTCCCGGACGAATTCCTGGCACGAATGCACCGGACTTCTTCAGGTTATCTGCTGTTTCACGCGGATTGAAAACCAACGCAGTGTAGAAGAAACAGAAGAAGATGATTGCAGACGCATAGAGTAACACATAAAGCGGTTGTCCAGGCTGCAAATACAGCGAAATCGTAGTCAGCCAGTTCCAACCGGTACCGCCCCCGAACCAGGATGCAATCGTGGCCGGAAACAGAATAATGCTGGATGCGAAGATAGCCGGGATAACCCCCGCCATATTCACTTTCAGCGGTAAATGCGTACTCTGTGCTGCATAAACGCGACGACCTTGTTGACGCTTGGCATAGTTGACGACGATACGCCGTTGACCACGCTCCATGAAAACAACGAAGAAGGTTACTGCAAACACTAAAACTGCAACCAACAGCAACAGGAGGAAGTGCAGGTCGCCTTGCCGCGCTTGCTCGATGGTATGGCCAATGGCCGGCGGCAGCCCCGCAACGATACCAGCGAAGATTATGATCGAAATACCGTTGCCGATACCACGTTCCGTAATCTGTTCACCCAGCCACATCAGGAACATGGTTCCCGTAACCAGGCTTACAACAGCGGTAAAGTAGAAGGCAAAGCCCGGATTTAACACCAGGCCCTGCATCCCAGGCATATTCGGCAGACCGGTAGCAATACCGATCGACTGGAATATGGCCAATACCAGAGTACCGTAACGGGTGTACTGGCTAATCTTGCGACGGCCAGCCTCCCCTTCTTTCTTTATTTCCGCCAGCGTGGGATGAACCACGGTCAGCAGCTGGATAATAATCGATGCCGAAATATACGGCATGATACCCAGGGCAAAGATAGAAGCACGGCTGAGCGCACCACCAGAGAACATGTTGAACATTTCAATGATGGTGCCTCGCTGCTGTTCAAGCAATTTGGCAAGCACAGTGGCATCAATACCAGGAATCGGAATAAAAGAGCCAATACGGAAAACAATCAGCGCACCGATAACAAACAATAGTCTGCGCTTCAGTTCGCCTACTCCGCCTTTAGCACTTTGAAAATCTAATCCTGGTTGTTTGGCCATCTGCTACTTATTCCTCAATTTTACCGCCAGCAGTTTCGATAGCAGCACGAGCACCTTTAGTGACACGCAGACCACGAATCGTTACCGGACGAGCAACTTCACCAGACAGAATCACTTTCGCGAATTCGATCTGAATGCCAATCACATTAGCGGCTTTCAGCGTATTCAGGTCAACGACGTCGCCTTCTACTTTGGCCAGATCGGACAGACGAACTTCTGCCGTGATCATAGCTTTGCGAGAAGTGAAACCGAACTTCGGCAGACGACGGTATAAAGGCATCTGACCGCCTTCAAAACCACGACGCACGCCACCGCCAGAACGAGACTTCTGACCCTTGTGACCGCGACCGCCGGTTTTGCCCAGGCCAGAACCGATACCACGACCTAAACGCTTCGGCGCGTGCTTTGCGCCTTCGGCCGGAGACAGAGTATTCAAGCGCATCTGTTACTCCTCCACTTTAACCATATAGGAAACCGCGTTGACCATACCGCGAACCGCAGGAGTATCCTCACGTTCAACGGTGTGACCAATACGACGCAGACCCAGGCCAAGCAGCGTTGCCTTATGTTTCGGCAGACGACCGATTGCACTACGGGTTTGAGTTATTTTAATAGTCTTTGCCATGGTTAATTACCCCAGAATTTCTTCAACGGATTTACCACGCTTGGCAGCGACCATTTCCGGGGACTTCATATTCGCCAGACCATCAATCGTTGCACGAACCACGTTAATCGGGTTGGTGGAACCATAGGCCTTGGCCAATACGTTGTGTACCCCTGCGACTTCCAGAACGGCGCGCATTGCACCGCCGGCAATAATACCGGTACCTTCGGAAGCCGGCTGCATGAACACACGAGAGCCCGTGTGAGCACCTTTAACCGGGTGCTGCAGGGTGCCGTTGTTCAGCGCGACGTTCATCATATTGCGACGGGCTTTTTCCATCGCTTTCTGGATCGCTGCCGGAACTTCGCGTGCTTTTCCGTAGCCAAAACCAACGCGACCGTTGCCATCACCCACTACAGTCAGTGCGGTGAAGCTGAAAATACGGCCACCTTTAACGGTTTTAGATACGCGATTTACCGCGATCAGCTTTTCCTGCAGTTCGCCAGCTTGTTTCTCGATGTGAGCCATCTTACACCTCTACCTTAGAACTGAAGGCCAGCTTCACGGGCAGCATCTGCCAGTGCCTGGACTCGACCATGATATTGGAAACCGGAACGGTCAAAGGATACGTCTTTAATCCCTTTTTCCAATGCGCGTTCGGCAATAGCTTTACCTACTGCGATAGCTGCATCTTTGTTGCCGGTATACTTCAGTTGCTCAGCGATAGCTTTTTCTACAGTAGAAGCGGCTACCAGGACTTCAGAACCGTTCGGTGCGATGACCTGCGCATAAATATGGCGTGGGGTACGATGTACCACCAAACGCGTCGCACCCAGTTCCTGGAGCTTGCGGCGTGCGCGGGTCGCACGACGGATACGAGCTGCTTTCTTATCCATAGTGTTACCTTACTTCTTCTTAGCCTCTTTGGTACGCACGACTTCGTCGGCGTAACGGACACCCTTGCCTTTGTAAGGCTCAGGACGACGGTAGGCGCGTATTTCCGCAGCGACCTGACCAATAACCTGCTTATCAGCACCTTTCAGTACGATTTCAGTCTGGCTGGGGCACTCTGCGGTAATACCTGCCGGCAGCGCGTGGTCAACCGGATGAGAGAACCCAAGAGACAGGTTCACTACGTTGCCTTTTACGGCAGCACGATAACCAACACCGACCAGCTGCAGCTTCTTGGTGAAGCCTTCGGTAACACCGACAACCATTGAGTTCAGCAGCGCACGAGTGGTGCCCGCCTGGGCCCATCCGTCAACGAAACCTTCGCGCGGGGCGAAAGTCAGAGCGTTGTCAGCCTGTTTAACTTCAACAGCGTCATGGATCTTACGACTCAGCTCGCCGTTTTTACCCTTAATCGAAATATCCTGACCGTTGAGTTTTACCTCTACGCCGGCAGGAATGACGACGGGTGCTTTTGCAACACGAGACATTCTTTCCTCCCGATTAAGCTACGTAGCAGATAATCTCGCCACCAAGACCAGCCTGGCGAGCTGCACGATCAGTCATAACACCTTTAGAGGTAGAAACAACCGCGATACCTAAACCCGCCATTACTTTCGGCAGCTCATCTTTTTTCTTATAGATGCGCAGACTGGGGCGGCTGATACGCTGAATGCTTTCTACCACGGCCTTGCCCTGGAAATACTTCAAAGTGATTTCCAGTTCAGGCTTGGCGTCGCCTTCGATTTTAAAATCTTCAATGTAGCCTTCTTCCTTCAGCACGTTGGCAATTGCCACTTTCAGCTTGGAGGAAGGCATGGTGACCGCAACTTTGTTCGCGGCTTGACCGTTACGGATACGGGTCAGCATATCCGCGATCGGATCTTGCATGCTCATCTGTCTTTACTCCCGTGATTCAATTGGTGACAATTACCAGCTAGCCTTTTTCAGACCCGGAATTTCACCGCGCATAGCGGCTTCACGGACCTTGATACGGCTCAACCCGAACTTCCGCAGGAAAGCATGCGGACGACCAGTTTGACGGCAGCGGTTACGCTGACGAGACGGGCTGGAATCACGCGGCAGAGTCTGCAGCTTAAGAACTGCATCCCAACGTTCTTCGTCGGAAGAGTTCACGCTGGAGATAATAGCTTTTAATTCCTCGCGTTTAGCGCGGTATTTATCAGCCAGTTTCACGCGAACGACTTCGCGTGCTTTCATGGATTGCTTAGCCATTAGTAACCCTACCTTACTTGCGGAATGGGAAGTTAAAGGCGGCCAACAGCGCACGGCCTTCATCATCGGATTTCGCAGTGGTGGTAATGGTAATATCCAAACCACGAACGCGATCGACCTTGTCATAGTCGATTTCCGGGAAGATGATCTGCTCACGCACACCCATGCTGTAGTTACCACGGCCGTCGAATGACTTGGCGGACAGGCCGCGGAAGTCACGGATACGCGGTACAGCAATGGAAATCAGTCGCTCAAGGAACTCCCACATGCGTTCGCCACGCAGAGTTACTTTACAGCCGATCGGATAGCCCTGACGGATTTTGAAGCCTGCAACAGATTTGCGAGCTTTGGTGATCAACGGTTTTTGACCGGAGATTGCTGCCAGATCGGCTGCTGCGTTATCCAGCAGTTTCTTGTCAGCGATCGCTTCACCAACACCCATATTCAGGGTGATCTTCTCGACCCGAGGGACTTGCATGACAGAATTGTAGTTAAACTCGGTCATGAGTTTTTTAACTACTTCGTCTTTGTAGTAATCATGCAGTTTCGCCATCGTACTACTCCAAATTACTTGATAGTTTCGCTGTTAGACTTGAAGAAACGGACTTTTTTGCCGTCTTCGAATCTAAAGCCTACACGGTCAGCCTTACCAGTTGCCGCATTGAAGATCGCAAGGTTGGAAACCTGAATAGCAGCTTCTTTTTCAACGATGCCGCCTGGTTGGTTCAGGGCCGGAACCGGCTTCTGATGTTTTTTAACCAGGTTGATACCTTCAACAATGACCTTACTAGCAGACAGGACATTTTTTACTTTACCGCGCTTACCTTTATCTTTGCCGGTCAGCACGATAACTTCGTCATCACGACGGATTTTCGCTGCCATGATTCGCTCCTTAGAGTACTTCTGGTGCCAGAGAGATAATTTTCATGAACTTCTCATTACGCAGTTCACGAGTTACCGGCCCAAAAATACGCGTACCGATAGGCTGTTCGCTGTTATTGTTCAGAATAACGCAAGCATTTCCATCGAAGCGAATGACAGAACCGTCCGGGCGACGAACACCCTTCTTGGTGCGCACCACTACCGCCTTCAGTACATCGCCTTTCTTCACCTTACCGCGAGGAATTGCTTCCTTGATGGTAATTTTGATGATATCGCCGACGCCTGCGTAGCGACGGTGCGAGCCACCTAGAACCTTGATACACATTACGCGACGTGCACCGGAGTTATCGGCCACATTCAGCATAGTCTGTTCTTGGATCATTTTAGTGCTCCGCTAATGTCAACTACTACTTTAGGACCCATCACAGGCCATTAAAATGCCCCAAATTAAGGGCGCAGCATTATAACACCGCTTCCTTCATATGGGTAGAAAAAATAAACGGCCCAGTTACTGAGCCGTTTATCATAACGAGAAGAGCGCTACTGTATTACAGAATCGCTTTCTCTACAACGCGAACAAGCGTCCAAGACTTGGTTTTGGACAGCGGACGGCATTCGCGGATTTCAACCACGTCGCCAGTTCCGCATTCATTGTTCTCGTCATGTACGTGCAGCTTGGTCGTACGTTTAATGAACTTACCGTAAAGCGGATGTTTCACGAAACGTTCGATGGCGACGACGATGGATTTCTCCATTTTGTCGCTAACGACGCGGCCTTGCAGAGTACGGATTTTATCGGTCATTACGCACCCGCCTTCTCAGTCAGTAAAGTCTTAACACGTGCAACATTACGACGCACTTGTTTCAACAGGTGAGTTTGTTGCAGCTGGCCACTTGCCGCCTGCATGCGCAGATTGAATTGTTCGCGCAGCAGTTCGAGCAGCTCGGTGTTCAGCTCTTCAACGCTCTTTTCACGCAGCTCTTGTGCTTTCATTACATCACCGTCTTAGTTACAAAGGTGGTTTTAATCGGCAGTTTCGCTGCTGCCAGTTGGAATGCCTCACGGGCCAACTCTTCCGGCACACCGTCCATTTCGTACAGGACTTTACCTGGCTGAATCAGGGCAACCCAATACTCTACGTTACCTTTACCTTTACCCATACGCACTTCAAGCGGTTTTTCGGTGATCGGTTTGTCCGGGAATACACGGATCCAGATCTTACCTTGACGCTTAACGGCGCGGGTCATGGCACGACGTGCAGCTTCGATTTGACGAGCGGTCAGGCGACCGCGGCCAACAGCTTTCAGACCGAAAGTGCCGAAGCTAACATCCGTTCCTACAGCCAGGCCACGGTTGCGGCCTTTGTGCATCTTACGGAATTTTGTACGCTTTGGTTGTAACATCAGCGACTCTCCTTACTTGCGGCCTTTACGCTGCTGCTTTTTAGGTTGAGCAGCCGGTTTTTCCGGTTGTTCAACGGCAGCCATACCACCCAGGATCTCACCTTTGAAGATCCACACTTTCACACCGATAACACCATAAGTGGTGTGCGCTTCGGAAGTGTTGTAATCGATATCCGCACGCAGCGTGTGCAACGGAACACGACCTTCACGGTACCATTCGGTACGCGCGATTTCAGCACCGCCCAGGCGGCCGCTTACTTCAACTTTGATACCCTTGGCGCCCAGACGCATGGCGTTCTGTACCGCACGCTTCATAGCACGACGGAACATCACGCGACGTTCCAGCTGAGAAGTGATGCTGTCAGCAACCAGTTTTGCGTCCAGTTCGGGCTTACGAACTTCTGCGATATTGATCTGTGCAGGTACGCCAGCGATATCCGCTACGACTTTGCGCAGTTTTTCAACATCTTCACCTTTTTTACCGATAACGATACCCGGGCGAGCGGTGTGAATGGTCACACGGATGCTTTTAGCCGGACGTTCGATAACGATACGAGAAACGGAAGCCTTCTCCAGTTCCTTCGTCAGGTATTTACGAACTTTAAAGTCGCTGTCCAGGTTGTCAGCGAATTCTTTGGTATTCGCATACCAGGTAGAGTTCCAGGGTTTGACAATACCCAGTCGAATACCATTAGGATGTACTTTCTGACCCATTGCTAGTCTCCAGAGTCTCAGCGATCGGACACAACCACAGTGATGTGGCTGGTACGCTTCAGGATGCGATCCGCACGACCTTTGGCACGCGGCATAATGCGCTTCATGCTTGGGCCTTCGTCAACGAAGATTTTCGCAACTTTCAGATCATCAATGTCAGCGCCATCGTTGTGCTCTGCATTAGCAATGGCAGACTCCAGCACTTTTTTAACCAGACCAGCAGCTTTCTTGTTGGTGTAGGTCAGAACTTCCAGAGCTTGCGACACTTTCTTACCGCGAATCAGGTCAGCCACCAGGCGAACCTTTTGAGCAGAAGAACGAGCGTGGCGATGTTGAGCAATAGTTTCCATCTCTTCCTCCTACCTTAGCGCTTCTTGGCCTTTTTATCGGCCGCATGGCCGCGATAAGTACGAGTCGGCGCGAATTCACCCAGTTTGTGACCGACCATTTCATCGGAAACAAACACCGGAACGTGCTGACGACCATTATGGACAGCGATGGTCAAACCGATCATGTTTGGAAAGATCGTTGAACGACGGGACCAAGTGCGCAAAGGCTTCTTGTCACCGCTTTCCACCGCTTTCTCTACCTTCTTCAGCAAGTGCAGGTCAATAAATGGACCTTTCTTGAGAGAACGTGGCATGGTTTATCCTCTAAAATTATTTAGTACGGCGACGTACGATGAACTTATCAGTACGCTTGTTGCTGCGGGTCTTCTTACCTTTGGTCTGTACGCCCCACGGGGATACCGGGTGCTTACCAAAGTTACGACCTTCACCACCACCGTGCGGGTGGTCTACCGGGTTCATCGCCGTACCGCGAACGGTCGGGCGAACACCACGCCAGCGAGCAGCACCTGCTTTACCCAGAACGCGCAGCATATGCTCCGCATTGCCCACTTCGCCCAGCGTCGCGCGGCAGTCGGATTCGACTTTACGCATTTCGCCGGAACGCAGACGCAGGGTCACGTAAGATCCGTCACGGGCAACGATCTGAACGTAGGCACCGGCGGAGCGAGCCAGCTGGCCGCCTTTGCCTGGTTTCAATTCTACGTTGTGAACCGTTGAACCGACCGGGATGTTACGCATCGGCAAGGTGTTGCCGGTTTTGATTGCAGCATCAACGCCAGATTGGATCTGGTCACCTGCTTTAAGGCCTTTCGGCGCCAGGATGTAACGGCGTTCGCCGTCTTTGTACAGAACCAGCGCGATATTCGCGGAACGGTTCGGATCATACTCCAGACGCTCAACAACAGCAGGAATACCATCTTTGTTGCGTTTAAAGTCAACCAGACGATATTGCTGTTTATGACCACCACCGATGTGACGGGTAGTGATGCGGCCATTGTTGTTACGGCCACCGGATTTGCTGTTCTTTTCCAGCAACGGGGCATAAGGTTTGCCCTTGTGCAGCTCAGGGTTAACCACTTTAACAACGTGGCGACGACCCGGAGATGTCGGTTTACATTTAACAATTGCCATTGTTCTTTACTCCTCCGACTTACTCTGCGCCGCCGATGAAGTCCAGATTCTGGCCTTCTTTCAGGGTGACGTAAGCTTTTTTCCAGTCGCTACGACGACCGATACGCTGTCCATGACGTTTCACTTTTCCTTTAACTACCAGGGTGCGAACATCATTGACTTCGACTTCAAACAGTTTCTGCACGGCGGCTTTGATTTCTGCTTTGGTCGCGTCTTTAGCAACTTTGAGTACGATGGTGTTGTTCTTTTCCATCGCTGTAGACGCTTTTTCAGAAACGTGCGGCGCGCGCAAAACTTTCAGCAGACGTTCTTCACGGATCATGCGAGCATCTCCTCAACTTGCTTAACAGCTTCAGCAGTCATGACGACTTTGTCGAAGGCGATCAAGCTAACTGGATCGATACCGGCGACATCACGCACGTCAACCTTGTACAGGTTACGCGCAGCCAGGAACAGATTTTCATCCAGTTCACCGGTGATGATCAGTACGTCTTCCAGCGCCATGTCTTTCAGTTTCTGCGCCAGCAACTTGGTTTTCGGTGCTTCGACAGAGAACTTCTCGACAACGATCAAACGATCTTGACGTACCAGTTCGGACAGAATGCTTTTCAGCGCGCCGCGGTACATCTTTTTGTTAACTTTCTGACTGTGATCCTGAGGCTTGGCTGCGAAAGTCACGCCACCGGAACGCCAGATCGGGCTCTTCACAGTACCTGAACGCGCACGGCCGGTACCTTTCTGACGCCACGGTTTTTTACCGGAACCAGTTACTTCAGCACGGGTCTTCTGAGCGCGAGTACCTTGACGGGCACCTGCTGCGTAAGCAACAACAACCTGGTGTACCAGCGCTTCGTTGAAATCACGACCGAAGGTAGTTTCGGAAACAGTCAGCGCGCTTTGCGCGTCTTTCAATACTAATTCCATTGCTATCTCCTCACGCCTTCACAGCTGGTTTAACGATCAGGTCGCTACCGGTTGCACCCGGAACAGCACCCTTAACCAGCAGCAGGTTGCGCTCAGCGTCAACACGCACTACATCCAGGCTCTGAACGGTTACGCGTTCGTTACCCAGTTGGCCTGCCATTTTCTTGCCTTTGAACACTTTGCCCGGAGTCTGGTTCTGACCTATGGAACCCGGAACGCGGTGAGACAAGGAGTTACCGTGGGTCGCATCCTGGGTACGGAAGTTCCAGCGCTTAACCGTGCCGGCAAAACCTTTACCTTTGGATGTACCAGTAACGTCTACTTTTTTAACGTCAGCGAAAATTTCAACACTGATGCTCTGACCTACGGTGAACTCTTCGCCTTCTGCAAGACGGAATTCACGCAGGGTACGGCCGGCTTCTACGCCAGCTTTAGCAAAGTGACCTGCTTCTGGTTTGGTAACGCGGTTTGCTTTTTTAGCACCGGTAGTCACCTGCACAGCGCGGTAACCGTCGTTAGCCAGGTCTTTAACCTGAGTCACGCGGTTTGCTTCAATTTCGATAACGGTTACGGGGATAGAT
The DNA here is from genome assembly GCF_003115855.1 of Brenneria corticis. GTDB lineage: Bacteria > Pseudomonadota > Gammaproteobacteria > Enterobacterales > Enterobacteriaceae > Brenneria > Brenneria corticis. The sequence continues at coordinate 1,885 of NZ_KZ819106.1, read as the reverse complement.
ACGCCATCTTCAGTGAAGATACGGGTCATACCCACTTTTTTACCGACTAAACCAATCATTGTTTCAACCTCTCAATCGCTCAATGACCCTGATTAACCCAGGCTGATCTGCACGTCTACACCAGCAGCCAGATCCAGACGCATCAGAGCATCAACGGTTTTCTCGGTTGGCTCAACGATGTCAACCAGACGCTTGTGAGTGCGAATCTCGTACTGATCGCGCGCATCTTTATTGACGTGCGGAGAAATCAGAACGGTGAAGCGCTCTTTGCGGGTCGGCAGCGGGATCGGACCGCGGACTTGCGCACCAGTGCGCTTGGCAGTCTCGACGATTTCCGCAGTTGATTGATCGATCAGACGATGATCAAACGCTTTCAGGCGGATACGGATTCTTTGGTTCTGCATGAGACCAGAGCTCCAATTATTTATAAACGTAAATAATTACTCCTCACACCCATTTCGATTGATGGGGGAGTGTAATCGTTAGTACATAACCCCCATATCGGGAGTATTGTTTCGGCCAATCAACCACCTTGGCCGCTGATTTAGTATAAATCAGACCTACCTTAGATTCGGTAAGCTCGCGCATTATACGCAAATTGGCTCAGGAAGCAACATGCAGGGTGAAATGATTTAGAATGACGGCCGGAACGTAGCGCTATCTCCGGCCGTAGAACGGCGAGGCTTAAAGAGGGCTATTGCGCTTCTCTAAGCTGGCTTTGCAGGTAGTTTTGTATGCCGAGGCGGGAGACCAGATCCAGCTCGGTCTCCAGCCAGTCGATATGCCCTTCCTCATCGGCCAGAATTTCTATCAACAGATCCCTGCTGACATAATCCTGCACGGAATCCGCGTAGGCAATCGCCTCGCGCAGGTCCTGGGCGCCGTCCAGCTCGAGTTGCAGGTCGGAACGCAAGATCTCCTCGACGTCTTCGCCGATATTCAGCTTGCCCAAATCCTGCAGATTGGGAATGCCTTCGAGAAACAGGATTCGTTCGATATAGCGATCGGCGTGCTTCATTTCGTCAATAGACTCATGATACTCGTGATCGTTGAGACGGGTCAGCCCCCAGTTTTTAAACATTCGGGCATGCAGAAAATATTGGTTGATCGCGACCAGCTCATTGCCCAATAACTTGTTCAGATACGTAATGACTTTTTTATCGCCTTTCATGACATGCTCCTCCGCTCCGGTTCATACAGTGTAGAACCGCTACGCAAAGAGAGCCAAAAAACTTCCGGGAGAAGTTTTTGACGTCGCATCCAGCGACGCCCCGTAAGGGGGGTGGCCAGGGATGGCGCGCCACAAATAAAAGCCTTACATTTTATGCTACTTCATACATATCAGGGACTTTGGCTTGTTCATCCTCAAGAATCACCCTAGCCTGGCGAATACATTTGCCGCATTCCGTTCCGATGGGAACCAATTTTCGCAACTGCTGCATAGACTGGGGCTGGTACTGACGCACCGCGTTACGGATCGCTTTATCGGAGATAGCATTACACAAACAGACATACATACCGGAGTATCTCATCTTTGTGGCGGCCGTCCTGTCCACCCACTTAGGGTCGCCGCCAGCGGCGCGTTAAATCACGCCATGTGATTTTTTAACTGAAGCAGAGTGTAAATGGGAATGGTTTTTATTTCAATTCACATTTATCAAATAAACCATAAAAAAAGGCACCGAAGTGCCTTTTTTTCATGCAGAAGTTTATCAGCGATTAAGCGATAACTTTAGCAACAACGCCCGCGCCTACGGTACGGCCGCCTTCACGGATGGCGAAACGCAGACCGTCGTCCATCGCGATCGGGGCAATCAGGTTTACCACCATCTTGATGTTGTCGCCCGGCATAACCATTTCCACGCCTTCCGGCAGTTCGATGGTG
>NZ_KZ819105.1:0-25546 GCF_003115855.1 Brenneria corticis | reverse complement strand
CACATGGCCTCTAGAGGTTCCTTGGATTTGTGTATAAGAGACAGCCCCTTCGCAGGGGAGGGAGTTGGCTCCTCCCGCTCCGACCTTCCCGCTTTATCTCTCGCTCTGCGGCAGCGGCGGAGAAACATCATCCGGGATCGGGTTCTCAAACGGCGTCTGTTGCAGCTTGGCCTGATGGTCGGCTTTAGCCTGGCTGATTAAATCAGGCGTCAGCAGCAGGTCTACCGCCAGAGAGGCCATCGCTTTGGCGGCATACTCCATTCCCTTGTGCGCCGCCGCGGTTTTCCCCTGCGCGACCAACTGCCATGAGTGCGCCGGCGTGCCGATGGCGTAGGTAGCGCTGCGAATTTGCACCGTCGGCACCACCCAGCTTACGGTTCCCACATCGGTTGAGCCGATAAAGGCTTCGTTGGGGCTGTAAAGCGGGTAGATGCCGTCGTGCAGCGTCAGCCCCGGCTGCGGTTTTACGCCGAAGCGGGCGTAAGATTCGCTAATATCCTCCGCCGTCAGCGCCGCCTGGAACTTCGCCGCCTGCTGGCGATCGGCTTCGTCAAAGGCGATCGGACCGAGCGCCAGCAAATGCTCATGCATGCGCTGCTCCAGCGGCGGATTGCCGATCAGGTTGGCGTCGCCGCTCAGTACCTCGCTGCTGACTTCGGTTTCGGTCATCAGCGCCGCGCCTTCGGCGATCTTTTTCACCCGTTTGACCAACTGGTGCAGCTCCGGCAACTGGCGGGCGCGCACCAGATATCTCACCGTGGCGTTGGCCTGCACCACGTTGGGCGCGTGGCCGCCGCTGTCGGTGATGGCGTAATGCACCCGGGCGGAGGAGGGCATATGCTCGCGCATATAGTTGACGCCGACGTTCATCAGCTCCACGGCGTCCAGGGCGCTGCGGCCGAGGTGCGGGCTGCTGGCGGCGTGGGAGGCCCGGCCTTTGAAGTGGAAGTTCAGCTCGTTGCAGGCCAGCGATACCGGGCTGTTGACGCCGGTAAAGGTGGCGGGATGCCAGCAGATGGCGATATCGACATCGTCAAACACACCGGCCTTGACCATAAAGCCTTTCGACGAGCCGCCTTCTTCCGCCGGGCAGCCGTAAAAACGGACCGTTCCCGGAATGTCGTGCTTTTGCAGGTAATCCTTGACCGCGGTCGCCGCCTGCAAGGCGGCGGTGCCGAGCAGGTTATGCCCGCAACCGTGTCCGTTGCCGCCGTTTTCCAGCGGCTTAGGCTCGGCCACGTTCGCCTGCTGGCTTAGCCCCGGCAGCGCATCGTATTCGCCAAGGATGGCGATAACCGGCGCTCCGCGGCCGAACTCGCCCAGCAGGGCCGTCGGCATCCCGGCAATGCCGGTGGTCAGGCGAAAACCTTCCGCCTCCAGCACCGCTTGGTGCTGCGCCGCCGAGCGATACTCCTCATAGTTCAGCTCCGGGGTGTCCCAGATGCCGTCGCTCAGGGCGAAGAATTGCTGACGCTTGACGGCAATCAGCTCGCAGATTTCCGCCACGGTTTGACGGTCGATAGAGGGCAAGCTCCCTTCTGTCTGTGTTGAATTCATGTGCTATATGCTCGTTATTTTTTCCGTAAGAGAGGTCGACAAGTTTTTTTCCGCCAGACTCAGAGCGGCGAGGTGTCCATGCCGAACCATTTTTCACTCAGCGTTTTCAGCGTGCCGTCGTTTTTGGCTTTCTCAATCGCCGCGTTAAACAGGGCTTTCAGTTCGGGATCGCCTTTACGCAGTCCAACGGAGGAGCCGCTGCCCAGAATGCCGCCGATAAACTGCGGGCCGGGGGTGACGATATCGGCGTTGCCGGGTTTTTCGGTAATCCCTTTCAGATAAGCGGCGGAGGCGATAACCAGATCGACGCGGCCGGCTTTCAAATCAAGATCGTGTTCCTGGGTGGTTTTATACTCGCGCACTTTCATCACCCCTTTGAGATATTTATCCAGAAAGGTGCTGGCGATAGAGGCGGACTGCACGCCGATGGTTTTGCCTTGCAGCAGCGGTTTCAGCTTTTCGATTTCTTCCCGCGCCACGGCTTCGTTTTCCGGTTTAAGCGAGAAGCGTTTGCCCGCGTCGGGGAATTGCCCGGCCAAGGGGCTGGATTTCAGTACGGCGAAGGTTTGCCCTGCCTGGGTATAGGGTTGGCTGAAGTCGATGACTTCCCGGCGTTTGTCCGTGGCGGACATGCCGGAAATGATGGCGTCGAACTTGCCCGCGTTCAGCGCCGGAATGGTGCTGGTGAACGGCTGCACGATGATTTGACATTTCACTTGCATACTGTCGCACAGCACTTTGTACAGATCGATTTCAAAGCCGTCCAGCGTACCGTCGGGCTTGGTGAAATTATAAGGGTGGAAAGCCCCTTCGGTGGCGATACGCACCGTGGTCCATTTTTTCTCTTGCGCCGCGGCGCTGAAAGAGGCGACCAGCGTGCTTGCCAGGCACAGTGAACAGGCGATCATTTTTAATTTTGCTTTCATGATGGAACGATTCTCCCGGTGTGGTGTTATTGCTTACTTATTGAATCTATGACCTACCAGCTGGCGATAAACTGCCGGAAACGGGCGGACCGGCTGGCGGTGAAAACCTGCTGCGGCGTTCCCTGCTCCTCGATTTCCCCCTGATGGAGGAACACCACGCGATTGGAGACTTCACGGGCGAAATCCATCTCATGGGTCACCACCAGCATGGTCATGCCCTCGTCGGCCAGCGTACGCATCACGCGCAACACTTCGCCGACCAGTTCCGGATCGAGCGCCGACGTCGGTTCGTCGAACAGCATCACTTTCGGCGCCATCGCCAGCGCGCGGGCAATGGCCGCCCGCTGCTGCTGGCCGCCGGAAAGGTGAGACGGGTAATAGTGCCGCTTGTCCGCCAGGCCGACCTTTTCCAGCAGCTGCTCGGCGCGCTCCACGCTCTCCGCGTGAGGGCGCTTTAAGACGTGCACCGGCGCTTCAATCACGTTTTCCAGCACCGTTTTGTGCGACCACAGGTTAAAGTTTTGAAACACCATGCCGAGCTGGGTGCGAATGCGGTCGATCTGCCTGGGATTGGACGGCCGGCTTTGCCCATTGCGGTTTGGCTTCATTTCGATGGATTCGCCGCCGACGATGATTTCGCCCCGATCGGGAAGTTCCAGCATGTTGATACAGCGCAGCAGGGTGGATTTCCCCGAACCGGATGAGCCAAGTATGGAAATCACTTCGCCCTGGGCGGCTTCAAAAGAGATCCCTTTCAGCACCTCCAGCGAGCCGAAGCTTTTGTGAATGTTGCGCAGGCTGATCGCAGGCGTGGTCATTGCAGGTCTCCCAATTTCTTGATTTTCTTTGCCGCCGACTGCGCGCCCGGCGCGCGTAAATGCGGGGTAACGGTGAACTCCGCCCACAGCAGCAGACGCGTCAGGATAAGGTTGATAAATAAGTAGATCGCCCCGGCGACCAGAAAGACTTCAAGCGCGCGGTAGGTTTCCGCGATGATGCGCGCGGCAATGCCGGTGATTTCCATCAGGGTGATAATGGAGGCCAGCGAGGTTGATTTGATCATCGAGATCAGTTCATTGCCATAGGCCGGCAGCGCCTGGCGTATCGCCAGCGGGAAAACAATGCGCTTAAAGATCATCCGCGACGGCATGCCGCAGGCGCGGGCCGCTTCTATCTGCCCCTCCGGCACGGATTGCAATCCGCCGCGGATAATTTCACTGGCGTAGGCCCCGGTGCACAGCGTCAGCGAGAGCAGCGCGCACCAGTAGGGTTCCCGCAGCAGCGGCCACAGAACGCTCTCCCTGACCCAGGGAAACTGCCCCAGGCCGTAATAGATGAGAAACAGCTGCACCAGCAGCGGCGTGCCGCGGAAAAACAGCACATAGGTGCGCGCCGCGGCGCGCAGAACCGGGTTGCCGGAAAGCTGCATCAGCGCCAGCCCCAGCGCCAGAAAGAATCCCAGCAGCACCGAGCCGACGGCCAGTTGCAGCGTTAGAGGGATGCCGGGAATGATTTCCAGAAACGTCTGGTAAAGAAAGGGAAAATCCATCAGCGCTTCACACCCCGGGAATAATGAGACTCCGCCCGGCGCATAATCCAGCCGGAAGCGAGAGAAATAAGCAGATACAGCATGGCCGCGGCCATAAAGAAGTCGAACGGTTTACCCGTCGAGCCGGCGCCGGTCTGCGACTGGGTCAACAGCTCCGCGACGCCGGTGACCGACACCAGCGCCGAGGCTTTCAGCACCAACTGCCAGACGTTGCCCAGCGCCGGAATCGCGTGGCGCAGCAGCAGCGGCATAATGATGCGCCGCAGGCGCAGCAGGGTGGGCATGCCGCAGGCTTTGGCGGCTTCTATTTCACCTTGGGAAACGGCATAGAACGCGCCGCGGTACACTTCGGTCTGCTGCGCGCCGGAAGAGACGCCCACGGCGATGACCCCGGCGATAAAGCCGGGAAAGCCCAAAAACTCATTGCTGCCCCACAGCCTGGCGATCAGGGTGAGCGCCGAACTGCCGCCGAAATAGAGCAGGTAGATGATCAGCAGGTCCGGTATGCCGCGGGTGATGGTGGTATAGGCATCGGCCAGATAGCGTACCGGACGATTGCCGCAAATTTTCGACCATGCTCCGATGGCGCCAATCAGTGCGCCGAGCAGGAAGCCGCAGGTCGCCAGGGCGATGGTCATTCCCGCGCCAATCAGTAATAATTTCCCCCAGCCATTTTCACCAAAACTGATGAGTTGCCAGAAAGTAACCTCTTCCACAAAATAGCTCCCAAAGGCTTATTGTCTGTTCCGGCGTCGCCGCGCCATTGCCGGGCGCATCGGGTAAAACACTTAGGATGCAAAGCAATATCCGGGCCAGGTTGCGCCGCTTCAGGCATTGACTATTTATTCATATAATTTGCGTATTCATTATTTTGAACTTAGCTAAAATAAGGGAGATAGGCGGCAGGGTAAAGCACTAAAGTGATGCTTTGCAGCAAGGTGCCATCAAATTAGTGCATTGTTATGCTTTATTCCGCTGCGTTGCCTTATGCCGGTGCGCAATCGCTCCGGCTAGCCGGCAAACCAGTTCAGTTTTTCTCTCAGGCCGACCACGTCGCCGATGATAATCAGGCTTGGGCTGGCGGCCTGTTGCGCCAGTTCGCCGAGCTGTGACAGCTGTCCGGTCAATACCCGCTGCGCGGCGGCGGTGCCGTTTTCGATCAGGGCGACGGGAACCGTTTCCGGGAGTCGCTGTTCCAGCAGTTTGCGCTGAATATCATCCGCCTGCTGCAGCCCCATGTAGAACACCAGCGTTTGCTTGTCAGCCGCCAGGCTGGCCCAGTCAAGCTCGCCGTCATGCCGGACGTGTCCGGTGATTAACCGCACGCTCTGCGCATGGTCGCGGTGGGTCAGGGGAATGCCGCTATAGGCGGAACAGCCGGAGGCGGCGGTGATGCCGGGCACCACGGAAAAAGGAATGCCCGCCTGTTGCAGATATTCCAGTTCTTCGCCGCCGCGGCCGAAGATAAAGGGATCGCCGCCTTTCAGCCGCACGACCCGCTTACCCGCCAGTGCTTTTTCCAGTAATAGCTGGTTGATCTGTTCCTGTGGAATACTGTGATGGCCGGACGCTTTGCCGACAAAAATACGCTCGGCGTCGCGTCTTATCAGGTTAAGCACCCCCTCCGAAACCAGGCGGTCGTAAACCACGATATCGGCCTGTTGCAGCTGCTGTAGGCCTTTCAGCGTCAGCAGTCCGGCGTCTCCCGGCCCTGCGCCCACCAGCACCACTTCGCCGCGATCGTCCAGCGGCTCGGAGAAAAGCTGTTCGGTAAGCTGTTGCACGCGGGCGGCGTCGCCATTGTCCAGCGATTGGGCCAGCCGGTCGTGGCTAAACAGCTTTTCCCAGAAACGGCGGCGGATACCCGTTTTTCTGAAACGGTTTTGCACCCGTTGCCGCAGTTCGCCGGCAAAGGCGGCCAGCTTGCCAAGATTCTGCGGCAGGGTGCTTTCCAGTTTTTCCCGCAGTATACGCGCCAGCACCGGCGCGGCTCCTCCGGACGACACGGCGACCATCAGCGGGGAGCGGTCGATGATCGACGGCATAATGAAACTGGCGCGCCGCGGCGAGTCGACCACGTTACAGAAGATGCGGCGCTGGCTGGCGCTGGCATAGACCTGGTCGTTGACCTGGCGATCGTCCGTGGCGGCGACCGCCAGCCAGACGTCGTTGAGCAGCGCCGCGTCGAATGCGCCCGGCGCCAGCGTGAGCCGCGCCTCGTCCCGCCAGGAGAGGAACTGCGCGTTAAAGTCGAGGGCATTGACCGTAAGACGCGCCCCGGCGTCCAGCAACAGCCGCGCCTTGCGCTCGGCTATCTCTCCGCCTCCCACCAATAAGCAGGGTTTATCGCGTAGCTGACAAAATATTGGCAGGTAATCCATGTAATCCTCTTGTACGGCTCAAATTGAATCATTCGTCCCGTTATACCCGCCCTCTCCCGGGGGCGGAGCCGCGGCGGCCCGCCTCTCGATAGGGTATAGGCACAGAACGAAAAGGGTTATATCAATGATGACGTATTATCACGCGCGGATGCACGCTTAATTTGCCTGTCGCCGCCAATCTATTGGTGCGGCGGCGGGGGATTTACCCCTTTTCAGGGTAAGGTTTTGGATTTTTGTCGTGATAATGCTCACAGGATGGTGGGCATTTGCCTAATTATCCGCCGCATAATTTTCCCAGATGACAGAAATTGCCTAATGACTAGCCCGCCAATAATCTCAATAATTAAAAAAATAAAACGCTATTTTCTTAATATTAACACAGGGTTTCTTTTGTGTGATGGCGATCTCGCTGTGAGCGACGGCGGATAGATATCTCCGCTTTTTCTCCTATACAGAGTTATATCGCGCTCGGCATACGCGCAGTTTTTCACTGCAAATCTTGTACATGAGTCGTGTTGAATATCAAGGCAGGTAACAAGGTGAAAATAGAATCAATTGATGTCACGGTTTTTACTTACCCTACGCGCCGGGTTGCCGACAGCGCGGGGCACTCACACCCGGGAGCGGAGAATCAGGCCAGGATGGCGCTGCTGACCATCAGCACCGACGACGGCCATCACGGCTACGCCTTTGCGCCGCCGGAAGTGATTCGCCCTTATATCGTCAACGCCTTTTTTCGCAAGGTGCTGATCGGGCAAAATCCGTTCGATCGCGAGCGCCTGTGGCAGGATCTGGTGCACTGGCAGCGCGGCAGCGCCAACCAACTGACCGACCGCGCATTGTCGATCGTCGAATCCGCCCTGTGGGATCTTCAGGGGCGGGCGCTCGATCTGCCGGTGCACAAACTGCTGGGCGGCTATCGCGATAAGGCGCCCGCCTACGGCAGCACCATGTGCGGCGACGAGCTGGAAGGAGGCTTGTCCACGCCGGAGGAGTACGGACTGTTTGCCGAGCAGCTGGTGCGGCGCGGCTATAAAGCTATCAAGCTGCACACCTGGATGCCGCCGGTGTCGTTCGCGCCCAGCCCGAAAATGGACGTCAAGGCGTGCGCCGCCGTACGTGAAGCCGTCGGCCCGGATATCAGCCTGATGCTGGATGGCTATCACTGGTACAGCCGCAGCGAGGCGCTGTATATCGGCCGTGAGCTGCAAAAGCTCGATTTCACCTGGTTTGAAGAACCGATGGAAGAGCAGAGCATGGCCTCTTACAGCTGGCTGACCAAAAGCCTGGATATTGACGTGATTGGGCCGGAAAGCCTGGCCGGCAAATATTTCAGCCGCGCCGACTGGGTGAAGGAGGGCGCCTGCGATATCCTGCGCGCCGGCGTGCAGGGCGTGGGCGGCATCGCGCCCTGTATGAAGGTGGCCGCTCTGGCCGAAGCCTTTGGCATGGACTGTGAGGTTCACGGCAACGGCGCGCCGAATCTGGCCGTGGTCGGCGCGATTAAAAACTGCCGCTGGTATGAGCGCGGCCTGCTGCATCCCTTCCTGGATTACGACCAACCCGCCGCCTATCTGCATGCCATTGTCGACCCGATGGACGACGAGGGCTTTGTGCATCTGCCGCAGCGTCCGGGGCTGGGGGAGGATATCAATTTTGACTGGATTGAGGAGCACACCCTGAGTAAGGATTAGTTTTTATATATAAATACAAATAGTTAGATTTTAAAAATACGGTTTGACGTCTGAAAAAGCACGCCGTTAAAAAATAATAAAGTTGTCGTCTTCCATACTTCCACACCTGGAGAAGAGTGATGAAAGCACGAGCAATACTTCGCATCCTACTGTTGAGTACCCTCTGTATGGCGGCCACGCCGGCCGTACTGTCCGCAAAAACCCCCGACGATCAGCTGATCGTCGGCATGAATATGAACAACATGCTGTCGCTCGATCCGGCCGCCATGACCGGCAATGAAGTGGTCGGGGTGATAGTGAATCTCTATGACTCGCTGGTGGAGCTCGACCCGCAAAACCTCAGCACCGTGCTGCCTTCGCTGGCGAAAAGCTGGAGCGTCAGCGACGACGGTAAAGTCATAACCTTCAATCTGGTGGATAACGCCAGGTTTCATTCCGGCAACGCGGTGACGGCGCAGGATTTCGCCTGGTCGATGAACCGGCTGCTGCACCTCAATATGGCGCAGGCCACCACCTGGAAATCCTACGGCTTTACCGCGGACAACGTGGAAAAGATGATCCGCGCCAAAGATGCCCATACGGTGGAAATCGAGCTGCCCAAACCGAACGATCCCAAGCTGGTGATCTATTCGCTGGCCACCCTGGGCAGCGGCTCGGTGCTGGATCGCCAGACGATTATGCAGCATGAGAAGAACGGCGACTGGGGCAACGGCTGGCTGACCACCAACGCCGCCGGATCCGGCCCGTTCAAGCTGGACGTGTGGCAGGCGAAGGACGTGCTGCGCATCAGCCGCGTCGAGGGGTACTGGCGCGGCGACGCCAAAATGAAACGCGTTATCTTCCGCCATATGACCGAGTCGCAGGCGCTGCGTCTGATGATTGAAAAAGGCGATATCGATGTCGCGACCGGGATGTCGGTGCCGGATATCAATGCCCTGAAACAGGACAAGAGCGTGGTGGTGGACGAGGTGAAAAAGGGCACGATCTATTACGTGGCGATGAGCCTGAAGAACGAACATTTCGCCAAACCCAAAGTGCGCGAAGCGGTGCGTTATCTGATCGATTACGACGGTATCAACAAGACGGTGATGACCGGCTACGGTTTCTATCATCAGCGTCCGATCCAGAAAGGGATGGACGCCACCTTGCCGAATCCTGGCTACAAGCTGGACGTGGCGCGCGCCAAAGCGCTGCTGGCGGAGGCGGGCTATCCCAACGGGTTCGCCACCACGCTGCGCGTGTTGTCGGATCAGCCGTTCCTCAATCTGGCGACGTCGGTACAGTCGACGCTGGCGCAGGCCGGCATCAAAGCCAGGATTCACTCCGGCACCGGCAATCAGGTGTACGGCGCGATGCGCGATCGCAACTTCGATATGCTGGTCGGTCGCGGCGGCGGCGGGGTCGATCCGCACCCGCACTCCAGCCTGCGTTCGGTCGTCTACAACCCGGATAACAGCGATGCGGCCAGGCTGACCAATTTCCAGGGCTGGCGCACCTCATTCTACGATAAACAGCTGAATGAGCTGATCGATCGGGCGCTGCTGGAAAAAGATCCGTCGCAGCAGAAGCAGCTGTATGCCGAGGTGCAGAACCGTTATGAAGCGCTGTATCCGGCCATCATTCCGGTTTCCCAGATGATCGACTCCGTGGTGCTGCGTACCGACGTGCAGGGGTATTTGCCGCATCCGTCATCGACCACGCGCCTGCGTGAGGTCTATAAACAGCGCTAGTTCGCTGCCGGTCAGATGAGGGATCCGCCTCCGTCGGTCCGTCATCTGCATCCTGCGCCCCACCACATTGCCGCGTCAGCGGCGACTTGGGGTCGCGACGCGCCGGAATATCGGGAGAAGGAATATGGTTTTCTCTGAGTGGATCAAGCCGGGCGGATTGCCGCATCGCTTGGTAAAACGCCTGTTTCAGGTCATCGTCACGCTGTTCGGGTTGCTGATTCTGACGTTTGTGATTGGCCGCGTGATGCCGATCGACCCGGTGCTGGCGATTGTCGGACAGGACGCCGATCAAAGCACCTATCAGCAGATGTATCAGCAACTGGGGCTGGATAAACCGCTGTACGTGCAGTTTTTTATCTACTTCAATTCGCTGCTGCACGGCGATTTGGGCAACGCGTTACTCACCGGGCGCCCGGTGATTGACGACATCATCCGCGTCTTCCCCGCCACCATCGAACTGGCCACCATGGCGATTATCGTCGGCGCGGGACTGGGCGTACCGCTCGGCGTGCTGGCGGCGGCAAGACGGGGGAAATGGGCGGATTACGCGGTGCGTTTTATCAGCCTGGCCGGCTACTCCACGCCGATTTTCTGGGTCGGCATGATGGGGCTGCTGCTGTTTTACGCCTGGCTTAACTGGGTCGGCGGCGCCGGACGGGTGGATATGGCGTACGACGGCCTGGTGGAAAACCGCACCGGCCTGCTGTTGCTGGACGCCATGCTGGCGGGGGAGTGGGACGTTTTCCGCAGCGCGCTGAATCATCTGGTATTGCCCGCCACCATTCTCGGCTTCCACTCGCTGGCCTATATCAGCCGTATGACGCGCAGCTTTATGCTGGCGCAGCTCTCGCAGGAGTACATCATTACCGCGCGGGTCAAGGGCCTGTCCGAATTCCGCGTCGTCTGGGGGCACGCGTTCCGCAATATTCTGGTGCAGCTGCTGACGGTGGTGGCGCTGGCCTACGGGTCGCTGCTGGAGGGCGCGGTGCTGATCGAAACGGTGTTCTCCTGGCCGGGTTTCGGCTCCTATCTCACCGGCAGCCTGCTGCTGGGCGATATGAATGCGGTGATGGGGTGCGTCCTGCTGGTGGGGCTGATCTTCGTCAGCCTGAACCTGCTGTCGGACATGCTGTATCAAATCTTTGACCCGAGGACCAACGCATGAATATTTCCTCTGAGCCGCCGGTAGTCCATGAATCGATAGCCCGAACGCCGCCGGAAAAGCGCGCGGGGCGTCTGCGTCTGCGGGGCGCGCGGCTGGCCGGTTTTCTGCTGCTGATGATGCGCAATCCGCTGACGGCCATTGGCTCCGCCATTGTGTTGATGCTGATGCTGGTGGCGATTTTCGCGCCCTGGATCGCCACCCACGATCCGCTGGCGCAGGATCTGGGCAATGCGCTGCAGGCGCCGGGCGCCGCCCACTGGTTCGGCAGCGATGAGTTTGGCCGCGACGTCTTCAGCCGTCTGGTTTACGGTTCGCGCATCACGCTGTATATCGTGGCGCTGGTGTCGGTGACCGTCGGGCCGATCGGCCTGCTGCTGGGTGTGGTCGCCGGCTACTACGGCGGGGTGGTGGACACCGTGCTGATGCGGATTACCGATATTTTTATCTCGTTTCCCAGCCTGGTGCTGGCGCTGGCCTTTGTGGCGGCGCTCGGGCCGGGGCTGGAGCATGTGGTGATTGCCATTACGCTGACCGCTTGGCCGCCGATCGCCCGTCTGGCGCGGGCGGAAACCCTGTCGCTGCGGCACGCCGACTTTGTCTCCGCGGTGAAACTGCAGGGAGCTTCATCCATTCGCATCCTGCTGCATCACATTGTGCCGCTGTGCCTGCCGTCGGTGATTATCCGTATCACCATGAATATGGCGGGCATCATTCTCACCGCCGCCGGTCTGGGCTTCCTGGGACTGGGGGCGCAGCCGCCCGATCCCGAATGGGGGGCGATGATTTCCGCCGGCCGGCGTTACATGATGGAGTGCTGGTGGCTGGTAACAATCCCGGGGCTGGCGATTCTGATTAACAGCCTGGCGTTCAACTTTCTTGGAGACGGCCTACGTGACATCCTCGATCCCAGAACTGAATAACCCCGCCTCCCGCGGAGCGCCGTTGCTGGACGTCGCCAATCTGCGGGTAAGCTTCGTCAACGGCGGCGTGGTGACGGACGCGGTGCGCGGCGTCTCCTTTACGCTCGGCTGCGAAAAGCTGGCCATCGTCGGCGAGTCCGGCTCCGGCAAATCCACCGTCGGCCGCGCCCTGCTGCAACTGCACCCGCACAGCGCCCGTATCAGCGCCGATCGGATGCGTTTCGGCGACATCGATCTGCTGCGGGCGGATGAGGCGCGCATGCGCCAGATCCGCGGCAAACGTATGTCGATGATTATGCAGGATCCCAAGTATTCGCTGAATCCGGTGGTGTGCGTGGGCGATCAGATCGCCGAGGCGTATCTGGCGCACCACAAGGTTTCCCGTCAGGAGGCGAAAGCCAGGGTGATGGCGATGCTGGAGGTGGTGCGCATCCGCCAGCCGGAACGAGTATACGGCCTCTATCCCCATGAGGTTTCGGGCGGGCAGGGGCAGCGCATTATGATCGCCATGATGCTGATCACCGAACCGGAAGTGGTGATTGCCGATGAGCCGACCTCGGCGCTGGACGTTTCCGTGCGTTTGCAGGTGCTGGCGATGCTCGACGATCTGGTGGGCGAACGCGGGCTGGGGCTGATTTTTATCAGCCATGATATCAATCTGGTGCGCAGCTTCTGCGATCGGGTGCTGGTGATGTACGCCGGGCGCGTGGTGGAGTCCATCGCCGCCGCCGATCTGGATAATGCGCGGCATCCCTATACCCGCGGCTTGCTGAATTCGCTGCCGGATATCGATAATCCCAGAGCGCGCCTGCCGGTGATGAACCGCGATCCGGCCTGGATTAACGCCTAAGGAGCAGAAACGATGCATAACCGTCCCATGATTGAGGTGAACGGCCTGAACCTCTGTTTCGGCCAGGGCAGCACGCGGAATCAGGTGCTGTACGACGTAAATCTTACCGTGAATGATGGCGCTATCTTCGGTCTGGTGGGGGAGTCCGGTTCGGGGAAAACCACGGTACTGAAATGTCTGGCCGGGCTGTTCAATCACTGGCAGGGCAACCTGCTGATTGACGGTCAGCCGCTGGCGCACCGTATCGATCGGGGGCGTTGCCGCCGGGTGCAGATGGTGTTTCAGGACCCCTATGGCTCGCTGCATCCCCGCCATACGGTGGAGTCGATACTGGAAGAGCCGCTGTTGATCCATCGCTTTGCCGACCGCGACGACCGTATTGATACGCTGCTGGAAAAGGTGGGGTTGGGAACGTCGTTTCGCCGCCGCTATCCCCACCAGCTTTCCGGCGGGCAGCGTCAGCGCGTCGCCATCGCCCGGGCGCTGATCCTGGAGCCGCGGGTGCTGCTGCTGGATGAGCCCACCTCGGCGCTGGACGTCTCCGTGCAGGCGGAAATCCTCAATCTGCTGGCCGAGTTGCAGCAGCAGGAGAAATTGACCTATCTGCTGGTGACCCACGATCTGGGAGTGATTTCCCATCTGTGCCATAAGGTGGCGGTGATGCAATACGGCCGGATACTGGAAACGCTGGATATCGGCGACTTGACCCGCGATACGCCGAAAAATGCCTATACCACCATGCTGGTGGAGGCCAGCCGCCAATACAGCCGCGATCTGGCGGTGCGTTCGGAACTCATGGGATGATTTAATCGCCTCGGAGCTGGAATAACACGACTGGGGGCTGGCCGTTGTGTCGGCCCTTACTTGAACTGGCGGTTAACGATTGGTTACGATGTGAATTCGCTACGTAAAAAAAGGTAAATCGGTGGCGTTGCGGGGGGCGGGTATTTACAATCATTACGCTTTCTGTAACCAGTCTTATCCACAAGGAATTCTCATGTTCAAACGTACTCTGGTTGCTGCGGCAGCCTTTATTTCACTTAGCGCGTTTTCCCCGCTGTTTGCCGCCACTGGCGCTACGCATGTGTTGCTGACCACCTCGGCGGGAAACATTGAGCTGGCACTGGATGAGCAAAAAGCCCCGGTTTCGGTGAAAAACTTTGTTGAGTACGTGAATAACGGTTTTTATAACGGCACCACGTTTCATCGCGTGATCCCCGGCTTTATGATCCAGGGCGGCGGCTTTACCGATGATATGAAGCAGAAAGCGCCCAATCCGCCGATCAAAAACGAGGCGGATAACGGTTTGCGCAACCTGCGCGGCACCATCGCCATGGCGCGTACCGCCGACAAGGACAGCGCCACCAGTCAGTTCTTTATCAACGTGGCGGACAACGCCTTTCTCGATCACGGCCAGCGCGATTTTGGCTACGCGGTCTTTGGCCGGGTGGTAAAAGGGATGGAGGTCGCGGATAAGATTTCCCAGGCGCAGACGGAAAACGTCGGCCCGTATCAGAACGTGCCTATCAAACCCGTGGTTATCCAGTCAGCGAAGGTCTTGCCCTAAGCGCTTTCTGATTGGCGGTCTAAGAACGGGCGAGTTTACCCAACTCGCCCGGATTAAATCAGCGCATCGTTATTGACAGGCTGAGGCGGTCAATACGGCAAGGTTCTTGCCGACGCCGGCATAGTTCGCCAGTTTATCTTTTACGCACTGCGCGGTTACCGGCGAGTAGCTATAAGGGAGTGCGGGGAATGTGCCGGTGCTGGTCCAGCTATCGGCATTGACATAGGCTTTGGAATCTTTGTTCCAGGTGATGTCGTAGGTGGTGAAATCGGCTGGTTTGGTAATGTTGTTGTTGCGCAGCTCCCATGTGCCGAAATTCGAGCCATCGTAACGGGATGTCACCGGGTTTTTCGCATTCTCGAACCAGTTGCTTTCGATCAATGCGATACCTTTCTGACGAACGTTCAGTCCTGAACTGGTGATGCCTGAATAGAGGTTGTTGTAGGCATGCACCTGACCGCCACGCTGCAGCGGCAGCCGGGCGTTTACGTCGCTGTAGATGTTGTGGTGATAGGTGAGGTTGCGTCCGGTATCGCTGTTGCTGGAACCGCTTAAACCGACCTTTTTGACGCCGTGAATGTAGTTGTAGGATACGGTGACGTTGGTCGAGCCTTTTTTGATATCCACGGCGGATTCAAAGGTGGTATCGCCGTCCGGCGTACCCTCGCACTCATGGTTTTTCGCGAAGATCTCGTTATGGTCGATCCAGACGTTCGGGGAGTCGTCGATGCGGATTGCATCGCCATCCTGGGCGCCTCCGGGCATATAACCCATGCGCATATTACGCACCACGACGTTGGACGACTTGGTGATCCAGATGCCGAAGTTCGTTGAGGAACCATTGCCGCCGAGGATGGTAATGCCTTTGGTAAACTCCTTGATCTCCACGCCGCGCGCCGGTTTGCTCCATTGACCGCAGATATCGGCTTCCGCCGCCTTGATTAAGTCATCTTCATTGCCGTTATAGGTGATGACGACGGGGTAGGCGCCGCCCGACACTTTTTTACCGCTTGAATCCAGACGCGCGGCCGCGATGATATCGACAATGTCCTGCATCGAACCGGCGGTTTTATTGACGGCGCCGGAAACGTTGCCGCCGTCGGTGGTGGCATAGCCGCCGGTATCGGCCGCCATCGCGGGTTGGCAGGCAAGAAATAACAGCCCGGCGGCGGCTGAAGGCAGTAGGTATTTCATAAGGATTATCTCCTGTTGGAATATAACTTTCGTTAAGGCATTTATCGTTCCATATGCCCAGAGTAATAAGGTTGGATTTTTTCGCTGAAAATGAAAAATCGGTTTTCAGTTTTATGAAAATCCGCATCAGTGTTATCACAAAAATAAAACAATTCAATACGGTAAATTCAATGCATCTTTTGAATGATCGAAGTTAAAGGAGGGTTTATGAAAATGGAATTGCCAGCCTAAATTACATCTTTGGTATTTATTGTTTTATTATCAGTAAGTTATGTCTTAATGGTGGGTTTTTTAATTTTCTTTGGTTTCTATTTTTACCAATATATTAATCTAAGGTGGATTTGTCTGAAAAATCCCACCTATATCCGTATTAATAGGGATTTTCTTAAAATAAATAAAAATGAAATTTTATTGATCTATATTAAAATACAACTTTATAAACTATGACCGATTTTTATATTTAACGTTGTTGCAAAAAATAAATGCTGCCTGTTAATAAGGCTATTTATATTTTCAGTAAATAATATATTTTAATAATAAATACCCTGCTCATTAACTGGCGGGTAAATCCGAGAGCTGCGTTGATGGTGATAAAAAAAAAAAAGCGTGAAGGCCGCTTCACGCTTTTTTGTTGTAGGGTAACGGAATGGTTTAACGGGTACCGTAAACCACAATCGTTTTACCATGTGCGGAGATCAGGTTCTGGTCTTCCAGCATTTTAAGAATACGGCCCACGGTTTCGCGTGAACAGCCGACGATTTGCCCAATTTCCTGACGGGTGATTTTTATTTGCATGCCATCCGGGTGAGTCATGGCATCGGGCTGTTTTGCCAGGTTCAGTAAGGTCTGAGCAATACGGCCGGTGACGTCGAGAAACGCCAGATTACCGACTTTCTCTGAGGTAACCTGCAGTCTGCTGGCCATTTGCGCCGACAGGCGCATCAGAATATCGGGATTCACCTGAATCAACTGCCGGAACTTTTTATAAGAAATTTCAGCAACTTCACAAGCCGTTTTCGCCCGTACCCAGGCGCTTCGCTCCTGACCTTCTTCAAACAGGCCAAGTTCACCGATAAAATCTCCCTGATTGAGATAAGAGAGAATCATTTCCTTGCCTTCTTCATCTTTGATCAGCACTGCGACAGAGCCTTTCACGATGTAGTAAAGCGTTTCTGCTTTTTCACCCTGGTGAATAAGCGTGCTCTTCGATGGATACTTGTGGATATGACAATGAGAAAGGAACCATTCGAGAGTCGGGTCTGTTTGCGGTTTGCCGAGAACCATTCGCTATCATCCTCTGTTGTAATTCACTGCGCAAATCACAGGGCTCAGAGTTCCCTGTACGGCGTATTCCTGCTAAACATTCAAAAATTCGTGTAGGAAGAATGACGTCAGGGAATATACTGGAGCCTCTATCTGGCGACATCATCATCTCCCCGGTATCTGAGTTTGTCCAGAAAAGGCAGATTCTATTTTCGTTTGTAACACAGCTTGAAGGACCTGTCTTGTGTTGTCTCGCTTCAGCATGATGAAGCTTTGGTTATAGCGTGTTTTTGTACAGTAACGATATAAATTTTCAAAAAAATTTTAGCGGAGGCGGCATGCAGGCTCGAGTGAAGTGGGTTGAAGGCTTAACATTTCTTGGCGAATCAGCGTCCGGGCATCAGGTGCTGATGGACGGCAATTCGGGAGACAAGGCGCCAAGCCCGATGGAAATGGTGTTGATGTCGGTCGGCGGCTGCAGTGCGATTGACGTGGTGTCGATCCTGCAGAAAGGCCGTCATGACGTTGCGGACTGCGAGGTTAAACTGACCTCGGAGCGCAGAACGGAAGCGCCGCGCCTGTTTACCCATATCAATCTGCATTTTATCGTAACGGGAAAAGGGCTGACGGAGAAAGCGGTGGAACGGGCGGTGGCGCTCTCCGCGGAGCGCTATTGCTCGGTGGCGCTGATGCTGGGTAAAGCCGTTGAGGTCACGCACAGTCATGAAGTCCGCATTGCGGGGTAATCCTCGGCGTAGCGCCCGCTGATGCCGCGCCGCGTTTTGCCGCGGCGGACTATTCGATTTTTTTCCCTTCCAGCAGGCGCTGCACCAGCGGCGCCATAATCAACTCCATCGCCAGACCCATTTTCCCGCCGGGCACCACCAGGGTGTTGATATGGGAAATAAACGATCCCTGCAACATGGCCAGCAGATAAGGGTAGTCAATATTATCCAGTCCCTGGAAATGAATCACCACGAAGCTTTCGTCCAGTGAAGGGATCGACTTGGCGGCGAACGGGTTGGAGGTATCAACGGTGGGAACGCGCTGGAAGTTGATGTGCGTGCGTGAAAACTGCGGCGTAATGTAGGTGATGTAGTCTTCCATGGAGCGCACCACCGAATCCATCACCGCTTCGCGCGAGTGCCCGCGCTCGTTCACATCGCGAATCAGTTTCTGAATCCATTCCAGGTTGACGATCGGCACTACGCCGACCAGCAAATCGACGTGCTGCGCCACATTGTGCCTATCGGTCACCACGCCGCCATGCAGTCCTTCATAAAACAGCACGTCGGTGGGTTCCGGCATCGGCTCCCACGGCGTGAACGTGCCGGGCACCTGGTTGTAGGGGATCGCTTCATCATAGGTGTGGAGGTATTTACGGGTTTTACCGCGCCCGTGGCGGCCATATTCGGTAAATGACTGCTCCAGCAGGCTGAAATCATTGGCCTCCGGGCCGAAATAGCTGATATGACGCCCGAGATCCCGCGCCTTACGTATTTCCATATCCATTTCCGGGCGGGTATAGCGGTGGAAGCTGTCACCTTCAAGCTGGGCGGCGCGCATGTTTAACTGCTGAAAAATCTTGTGGAATGCCTGGCTGGTCGTTGTGGTTCCCGCTCCGCTGGAGCCGGTAACCGCAATAATCGGATGCTGATGTGACATAAGGCGCTTCACTCCATGATGGTGACGTTTGCGGCGGGGCTTGCCGGGAAAACGTCATCAAAAAAGACAAGGTTTCAGGCTGCTGAAAGAGGTTTTTATCATTGTTAGCATGGTTGCCGATAGCGATGCATCCTCTTTTTTGGCTTTTGCGGCGTTCAGCGCGGGTGATACTCGCCGGCATTAAACTGGCCGCGGGGCATGATGTTGATGGTTTCATGCAGCTCCGACCACACCAGAACCACTTCGCCGGACTCCAGTTGCCGGCGCACGTCGGCGACCTTTTGCGCCAGCGTGCGCTCCTGTTCGCCGTAATCCGTTCCTTCGCGCAGTACGAAAGATTCAATAAGGTTTTCCAGTGTTTCAGGATCGAGTTGCTGCCAGGGAATAATCACGATATTTGTCCAGAAAAAGTGTTGTACGATCAATAACACACTGTTAGCTTCAATACTGCCGGTTAACAAACTATTGGCTACCAATCATCAATTCATAACCAAACTATACCGTAAAAATAGCTGAGGGCGAGGGGCGCCCGTTACATGGAACTAAGCCTGTTTTTGTCGATGCTGGGTTTTCTTTGGGTGGCGGCGATTACTCCGGGACCGAACAATATGCTATTGACCACCTCTGGCGCCAACTTCGGTTTTTATCGCTCTCTGTGGCTGATGCTCGGCATCATGCTGGGCATGCAGAGTATTTTACTGCTGGTGGCGTTCGGTGTCGGCGGCCTGTTGCTGGTCTATCCTTCGCTGCATTTCACCCTCAAGGTGCTCGGCAGTTTGTATCTGCTGTGGCTGGCGTGGAAAATCGCCACCGCCGCCTATGAAAGGCTGGAGACGACGGCTGCGCCGCCGCGGCCTATCCGGCTTTATCAGGGATGGCTGCTGCAGTTTCTCAATCCCAAGGCCTGGCTGATGGCGCTGGGGGCCGTCGCCAGCTTCAGTCTGGCAGGGCAGGAGTACAGGCACTCGGTGGCGGCGATAAGCGTCGGCATCGTCCTGGTGAACCTGGTTTCCGGCGTGATATGGCTCGGCTTCGGTACGCTGATCGGCCGGCTGTTGCGCAGTAAAAAAGCCTGGATTATCTTCAACGTATCCATGGGCGTGCTGACGGCGGCCTGCGTGCTGCTGATTTGGCACTAGCGCCGCGGCGCGGGGCGCTAATCGGTGTATCGACCCGCGCCGGCGGTGACTTAAGCGGAGAGCGAGCGGTTCATCTGCTCTAGCTGCTCTTGCGCGTCGAGCCAGGCCATCTCCGTTTCTTCCAACTGCGCCTTGACCTGTGTCTGCTGCTGCAGGCACGCCGTAAGCTCGGTTTTGCGGTCGATATCATACAGCTCGCCGTCCGCCAGCCGGGCCTCAACGGCCGCCAGTTCGGCGCCCAGCTTTTCCATCTGCTGTTCAAGCCGGGTGATTTGCTTACGCAGCGGCTGCGTTTGCGTTCTCAGCTCGGCTTCGCGCCGCTTCTGGTCTTTTCTGGCCTGCGCGCTGTTGGCGGCGTTCTCTTTCGGCGCGTCATCGGCGTCGCCGCTTTGACGCTGCCGGTCCACCAGCCACTGTTGGTAATCCTCCAGATCGCCGTCAAAGGGCTCGACCCTGCGGTCGTGCACCAGGTAGAGATCGTCGGTGGTGGAGCGGATCAGGTGTCTGTCGTGCGATACCACCACCAGCGCGCCTTCAAAATCGATCAGCGCTTCCGTCAGCGCCTGGCGCATATCGAGATCCAGGTGGTTGGTGGGTTCGTCGAGCAGCAACAGGTTCGGGCGCTGCCAGACGATAAGCGCCAGCACCAGCCGGGCTTTTTCTCCCCCGGAGAAGCGGGCGGTGATTTCCGTCACCTTGTCGCCGCGAAAACCGAAGCCGCCGAGGTAATCGCGCAGCTGCTGTTCCGTTTCCCGTTCCGCCAAACGCACCAGGTGTTGTAACGGCGATTCGTCGGCGCGCAGAAACTCCAGCTGATGCTGGGCGAAATAGCCCAGCTTTACCCCTTTGGCCAGGCCGATCTCGCCTTGCTGGGGAGCAAGGGTTCCCGCCAGCAGCTTAATCAGCGTGGATTTACCGGCGCCGTTGTGCCCCAGCAGGCCGATGCGCGAGCCGGGCACCAGATTCAGTTTGATCGACTCCAGAATCAGCTTATCGTCGTAGCCGGCGCTGACCTTCTCCATTTTCAGCAGCGGATTCGGCAGCGACTCAGGGGGGCGAAAGCTGAAACGGAAAGGGTTGTCCACGTGCGCGGGGGCGATCATCTCCATTCGCTCCAGCATTTTTATCCGGCTTTGCGCCTGCTTGGCCTTGGTGGCCTTGGCCCGGAAGCGGTCGATGTAGTGTTGCAGATGAGCGACGCGCTCCTGCTGATGTTCATACAGCGACTGCTGCTGCGCCAGCCGGGTGGCACGCTGCTGCTCGAACGAGGTGTAGTTGCCGGTGTACTCGTTAAGCGTCTGCTGCTCGATATGCAATATTTTATTGACGATGGGATCGAGGAAATCGCGGTCGTGCGAAATCAGCACCAGCGTGCCGGGGTAGCTTTTCAGCCACTTCTCCAGCCAGATCACCGCGTCCAGATCGAGGTGGTTGGTGGGTTCGTCGAGCAGCAACAGATCGGAACGGCAGATTAACGCCTGCGCCAGATTGAGACGCATGCGCCAGCCGCCGGAGAAGGCGCTGACCGGCTGCCGGAGCTGATCCTGGGAGAAGCCGAGGCCGTGCAGCAAACTTGACGCTCTGGCCTGGATGGTCCAGGCCTGGATGGCGTCCAGCTTGCCGTGCAGGGTCGCAATGGCGTGGCCGTCGTTGTTGGCGTTGGCGGCGTGCAGTTCGGCTTCCAACTGGCGAAATTCGCGATCGCCGTCGATAACGTAATCCAGCGCCGGCACGTCCAGCGCCGGCGTTTCCTGGTTCACCCAGGCCAGCGCCCAGCCCTGCGGGAAGGTCGCGCTGCCGCCGTCGGCGCTGATTTCATCTTTCAGTAACGCCAGCAGGGTAGATTTACCACAGCCGTTCTTGCCCACCAGACCCACTTTCTGGCCGGGGTTGATGGTGGCCGTGGCGTTATCCAGCAGAACATGTACACCACGTCGAATTTGCAGCGAGGAGAAAACAATCATAAAGCGCCGTATGTTCAGAGTATGTTAAATTATGAACCTGATATCAGGACCGAGGCGTCCTGTTTTTAGTCGTAGCGCTGCATGGTAACGGAAAACGACAACCATGACGACGCTTTGGAGGGGAATGATGTCGCAGCCACCCAGGATTTTGCTGCTGTATGCCCATCCGGAATCACAGGACTCGGTGGCGAACCGGGTTTTACTGCAACCGGCACAACGGCTGGATAACGTCACCGTACACGATCTGTACGCGCACTATCCTGATTTCTTTATCGATATTTACCATGAGCAACAGCTGCTGCGCGAGCATCAGGTGATTGTATTCCAGCATCCGCTATACACCTACAGCTGCCCGGCGTTATTGAAAGAGTGGCTCGACCGGGTGCTGTCGCGCGGCTTCGCCAATGGGATCGGCGGCAATGCGCTGGCGGGAAAACACTGGCGTTCGGTCATTACCACCGGCGAGCCGGAGGACGCCTATCGTCCCGGCGGCGGCAACCGCTATTCCGTGGACGATCTGCTGCGCCCGTTTGAAATGACCGCCGCCCTGTGCCGTATGCGCTGGATAAAGCCCATGATGGTTTACTGGGCGCGCCGTCTGCCGCCGGATGTCTTGTCCGGCCGTGCCCGCGCCTATGGCGAATGGCTGGCGTCGCCTTTCGAAAACGAGGCGCGCTGATTATGGAGAGCTCCGCATTACTCATCGCCTGCGTGCTGTTTTTATTTGTGGCGGTGGTCGCCGTGCCGATCGCCGCGCGATTAGGCATCGGCGCCGTGCTGGGCTATCTGCTCGCCGGGATTGCCATCGGCCCCTGGGGATTGGGCTTTATTCGGGATGTTGACGCCATCCTGCACTTTTCCGAGCTCGGCGTCGTTTTTCTGATGTTTATCATCGGACTGGAGCTGAATCCGAAAAAATTGTGGACGCTGCGGCGCTCCATTTTCGGCGTCGGCGCCGCGCAGGTCGGTCTGAGCGCGCTGGTGCTGGGCGGGGCGCTGTATCTGACCGATTTCTCCTGGCAGTCGGCGCTGATTGGCGGGATAGGGCTGGCGATGTCGTCCACGGCGATGGCGTTGCAGCTGATGCGTGAAAAAGGGATGAATCGCAGCGAGTCCGGGCAGTTGGGCTTTTCCGTGCTGCTGTTTCAGGATCTGGCTGTTATTCCCGCGTTGGCGCTGATCCCCATTCTGGCCGGCGTACAGGGCGAGGTGGACGACTGGAATCACATCGCCCTGAAAGTGGCGGCGTTCGCCGGCATGCTGATTGGCGGCCGCTATCTGGTGCGCCCGCTGTTCCGCTTTATCGCCGCGTCCGGCGTTCGTGAAGTGTTTACCGCCGCCGCGCTGCTGCTGGTGTTGGGGTCGGCATTATTTATGCAAGCGCTGGGTTTCTCGATGGCGCTGGGCACCTTTATCGCCGGGGTTCTGCTGGCGGAAAGCGAATATCGCCATGAACTGGAAATCGCCATCGAGCCATTCAAAGGGCTGCTGCTGGGGCTGTTCTTTATTTCCGTCGGCATGGCGCTGAACCTGGGGATTCTCTACACCCACATTATCAAGGTGCTGATTGCGGTATTGGTGCTGGTGGCGGTCAAAGGCGCGGTGTTATACGTTTTGGCGCGCATCAACCGCATGCGTCGTGCCGAGCGTTTGCAGTTTGCCGGCGTGTTGAGCCAGGGCGGCGAGTTCGCGTTTGTGCTGTTTTCGGCGGCCGCGACGTACAACGTCCTGCAGGGCGATCAACTGCCGCTGCTGTTGGTGACGGTAACGCTGTCGATGATGACCACGCCGCTGTTGATGCAGTTTATCGACCGGATTCTGGCGCGCCGTTATAACCAGCGGGACGCTTCCGACGAGCAGCCCTATGTCGCCGACGATGAGCCGCAGGTTATCGTGGTGGGATTCGGGCGCTTCGGTCAGGTCGTCGGTCGCTTGCTGATGGCCAATAAAATGCGCATTACCGTATTGGAACACGATATCAGCGTCGTCAGCCTGATGAGAAGCTATGGTTATAAAGTATACTATGGCGATGCGGCGGAGCTGGAGTTGCTGCGCGCGGCGGGGGCGGCAAAGGCGCAGTCGATCGTGATTACCTGCAATGCGCCGCAAGATACCATGGAAATTGTGCATCTGTGCCAGCAGCATTTTCCGCATCTGGAAATTCTGGCGCGGGCGCGGGGACGGGTCGAGGCGCATGAGCTGTTGCAGGCAGGCGTGGCGAATTTCTCGCGCGAAACCTTCTCCAGCGCGCTGGAGTTGGGACGCAAGGCGCTGATGTCGCTGGGAATGCATCCTCATCAGGCATTTCGCGCCCAGCAGCATTTCCGGCGTCTGGATATGCGCATGCTGCGCGAACTGATGCCGCAACTGCCCGGCGACGTGGCGCAGATATCCCGCGCCAAGGAGGCGCGTCGCGAGCTGGAAGATATTTTCCAGCGGGAAATGCAGCGTGAACGGCGGCGCCCTGACGATTGGGATGAAGTGGAATAACGGAACGATAGGTCACGAAACATGCGTAAACGATTTATTGCCGGGGCCGTGTGCCCCGAATGTCAGGCGCTGGATACGCTGGCCGTCGGGCGTGAAGATCAGACGGAAGTCGTGACCTGCGTAAAATGCGGTTACCGCCAAAGCCGGTCGGACGCTGCGCCGGCGGAGCCGCAACGGTCGGACCGCAACATCATCGGCATTTTTCATCCTGATTGAAGCCGCGGTGGCGTTTGCAGTCGGGCCGTCATGGGGCGACGTGAAAAAAGCTCCCTGAGACGGTACACGGGGATTTTTTTCAGCTACAATTTGCGCCAGTTTGATTTCCAACGGTAGGAGATATCATGAAAGTAGCAAAAGATCTGGTGGTCAGCCTGGCCTACCAGGTACGTACAGAAGACGGTGTATTGGTCGATGAGTCTCCGGTGAGTGCTCCGCTGGACTATCTGCATGGTCACGGTTCGTTGATTTCCGGTCTGGAAACTGCGCTGGACGGCCGCGCCGTGGGCGACCGTTTTGACGTCAATATCGCCTCAAACGACGCTTACGGTAATTACGATGAAAACCTGGTTCAGCGCGTACCCAAAGATGTCTTTATGGGCGTGGACGAACTGCAGGTCGGTATGCGTTTCCTGGCGGAAACCGACCAGGGGCCGGTGCCGGTTGAAATTACCGAAGTGGAAGACGACCACGTCGTGGTTGACGGCAACCATATGCTGGCGGGCCAGAATCTGAGCTTTAACGTTGAGGTTATCGCCATTCGCGAAGCCACCGAAGAGGAACTGGCTCATGGCCACGTGCACGGCGAGCACGATCATGAACACGGCGACGGTTGCTGCGGCGGCCATGGTCACGATCATGACCATGAGCAGGGTAAAGGCGGTTGCGGCGGCCACGGCGGATGCGGTTGCCACTAATCCGCTTGAGCTGAGGCGAGGTAGCCCCTGTTTTCATCTCTGCAAAGCCTGATGCCATTATATGGCGTCAGGCTTTTTGCTATGTGTTGTTATCTTTATGATTGGTAAGTGAATTCCAGGCATCTCTCTTATATCGGCTCGCTGATTTTCACCCCCTTTCCGTTATCCTCTTTCCTCTCTTACACGTATCATTTTTTTAAGTAAACCATGCTGGCTTGATCGCTAAGTAGCGATATTCATCACATAACTTAGCGAAACCTTTAGCACGCTTATTGACACTTATCCGCGCTTTGCTGAAATATATGCAAACGTTCCCAGGAACGTTATTACCATACTATTCAAAAAACTATATCCAACGCTATTGGTGTTGCTGGCAAGCGACAAATAAACGAGCCCTGATGAACTTATTCAGGTCGATGCACCGGGGAAGCGTGGTCAACATCGCGGCAGCTTCAGGCGGGAAAGGTATAGGTATATAACAAAATAAGAGAATAACACTATGAAGAACATCAATATTGATTTACGAGGTCTGAACCCTGCTCCCATTACTCCCTTTACCCGCGATGGCGCCGTGGACT
>NZ_KZ819104.1:0-30298 GCF_003115855.1 Brenneria corticis | reverse complement strand
CACCATCGAACTGCCGGAAGGCGTGGAAATGGTTATGCCGGGCGACAACGTCAAAATGGTCGTTACCCTGATCCACCCCATCGCGATGGACGACGGTCTGCGTTTCGCCATCCGTGAAGGCGGTCGTACCGTAGGCGCGGGCGTTGTTGCTAAAGTTATCGCTTAATTGCGGATAACGTTTGACGCGACACGCGATAAAAGGGCATCATTTGATGCCCTTTTTCTACGCTGTCATGCGGTAGAACCTATCTCATCAGCGATTATCGAATATAATCATTGGTGAGATAGGCTCTGTAGATACGGCGTAAATACCGAATTATTCGTTTACAGAACATCTTTCGGTTTGGTTTGCCCTGCGTTGCGGGGCAAAGTTATTTGTCTGAATCATTGTGACGGGTTGGTTTATGAGTGCGAATACCGAAGCTCAGGGGAGCGGGCGTGGCCTGGAAGCGATTAAATGGCTGGTCGTAGCCGTATTGCTGGTAGTTGCGATTGTCGGCAACTATTACTACCGCGAGTTTAGCTTGCCGCTGCGCGCATTGGCGGTTGTTGTCCTGATCGCCGCCGCCGGCGGCGTGGCATTGCTGACCGCCAAAGGCAAAGCGACAGTAACGTTTGCCCGTGAAGCCCGTACCGAAGTACGCAAAGTCATTTGGCCGACTCGTCAGGAAACGTTACACACCACGTTAATCGTTGCCGCGGTTACTGCCGTGATGTCACTGATTTTGTGGGGGCTGGATGGTATTCTGGTCCGATTGGTATCGTTTATCACTGGCCTGAGGTTCTAAGATGTCTGAAGCCCCAAAAAAACGTTGGTACGTCGTTCAGGCGTTTTCCGGTTTTGAAGGCCGCGTGGCTCAGTCGCTGCGTGAGCATATCAAATTGCATAACATGGAAGAGCTGTTCGGCGACGTCATGGTGCCGACGGAAGAAGTGGTTGAAATTCGCGGCGGTCAGCGGCGCAAAAGCGAACGTAAATTCTTCCCCGGTTATGTACTGGTACAGATGGTGATGGAAGATGCGAGCTGGCACCTGGTGCGCAGCGTGCCGCGCGTGATGGGTTTTATCGGCGGTACGTCCGACCGTCCGGCGCCGATCAGCGACAAAGAAGTTGACGCCATCATGAACCGTCTTCAGCAGGCGGGTGATAAGCCGCGTCCGAAAACCCTGTTTGAACCGGGTGAAATGGTGCGCGTCAGCGACGGCCCGTTCGCCGACTTCAACGGCGTGGTGGAAGAAGTGGATTACGAAAAAAGCCGCCTGAAAGTCTCCGTTTCGATCTTTGGTCGCGCCACCCCGGTGGAACTCGACTTCAGCCAGGTGGATAAAGGCTAAACATTTATCCGCATCGCTGAAACTGCCGCTTGTCTCTGGCGCGAAATTAATCTACAATTTCGCGCCTTTTGTTTTTAGGGTGCCTGACGGCATCTGAAACGTATTAAACCACGGGGAGCCTTTTGCAAGGCGCTATTACCCATTCGAGGAAAGTAAAATGGCCAAGAAAGTACAAGCCTACGTCAAGCTGCAGGTTGCGGCTGGTATGGCTAACCCGAGTCCACCGGTAGGTCCGGCTCTGGGTCAGCAGGGTGTCAACATCATGGAATTCTGTAAGGCGTTCAATGCTAAAACTGAAAGCGTTGAAAAAGGCCTGCCGATCCCGGTTGTTATTACCGTTTATTCTGACCGTTCTTTCACCTTCGTTACCAAAACGCCTCCGGCAGCCGTGCTGCTGAAGAAAGCGGCGGGTATCAAGTCTGGTTCCGGCAAGCCGAACAAAGACAAAGTAGGTAAAGTGACGAGTGCTCAGATTCGTGAAATCGCAGAGACCAAAGCTGCGGACATGACTGGTTCTGACGTGGAAGCCATGGCGCGCTCCATCGAAGGCACTGCTCGTTCCATGGGCCTGGTAGTGGAGGGTTAATAAATGGCTAAGCTGACCAAGCGCATGCGCGTGATCCGTGACAAAGTTGATGCAACTAAACAGTACGACATCAACGAAGCTGTTGCCCTGCTCAAAGAGCTGGCCACTGCTAAATTCGTAGAAAGCGTGGACGTTGCCGTTAATCTCGGCATCGACGCGCGTAAATCCGACCAAAACGTTCGTGGCGCCACCGTTCTGCCGCACGGCACCGGTCGTTCCGTTCGCGTTGCCGTCTTCACCCAGGGCGCAAACGCCGAAGCCGCCAAGGCTGCCGGCGCTGAACTGGTGGGTATGGAAGATTTGGCCGATCAGATCAAGAAAGGCGAAATGAACTTCGACGTGGTTATCGCATCTCCGGATGCCATGCGCGTCGTCGGCCAGTTGGGCCAGGTTCTGGGGCCGCGCGGCCTGATGCCAAACCCGAAAGTCGGTACCGTAACCCCTAACGTTGCTGAAGCGGTTAAAAACGCCAAAGCGGGTCAGGTGCGTTATCGTAACGACAAAAACGGCATCATCCACACCACTATCGGCAAGGTTGATTTCGACTCAGACAAACTGAAGGAAAACCTGGAGTCTCTGCTGGTTGCGCTGAAAAAAGCCAAACCGTCTCAGGCGAAAGGCGTGTACATCAAGAAAGTCAGCCTGTCCACTACGATGGGCGCCGGCGTGGCGATTGACCAAAGCGGTCTGAACGCAGTCGCTGTCTGATAGCTTTTGTTTCGCTTTACTCGGGCGTGTGATTTACCTATAATCTTACGCCCGTTGTTCCGTTAGCGGAATTAAAGAAGAATTTTCGGTTGGAGCCTGGCCTATCCAGGCCTCCGTCCAAGACCGCAGGTGTCTCGCGAGAGGCTTAATCTTCCTGCGTAGACGGTGACAGAGCCTGAAGAAATTTTTTATTATTTATACAAATAGTTAAAGAATGGTCTTTGCTGGATTCTGCTCACCGTGTTTCAACGCTTATTTCCATTTTGGCGATAAGTGAAGTGAGTTCCGGAGGTTTCCTCCGGCTAAATCCAGGAGCAAAAGCTAATGGCATTAAATCTTCAAGACAAACAAGCGATTGTTGCTGAAGTCAGCGAAGTGGCCAAAGGTGCGCTGTCTGCGGTTGTTGCGGATTCCCGTGGCGTAACCGTGGATAAAATGACTGAACTGCGTAAAGCAGGTCGTGAAGCCGGCGTTTACATGCGTGTTGTTCGTAACACCCTGCTGCGTCGCGCTGTTGACGGTACTCCTTTCGAGTGCCTGAAAGACACGTTTGTCGGTCCGACCCTGATTGCATACTCTTTAGAACACCCGGGCGCTGCCGCTCGTCTGTTCAAAGAATTCGCCAAGGCGAATGCAAAATTCGAGGTTAAAGCTGCAGCCTTTGAAGGTGAGCTGATCCCGGCGGCGCAAATTGACCGTCTGGCAACGCTGCCGACTTACGAAGAAGCACTGGCACGTCTGATGTCGACCATGAAAGAAGCCGCCGCAGGCAAACTGGTCCGCACTCTGGCAGCCGTACGCGATCAGAAAGAAGCGGCCTAATCGCCCTTTTTTCGCTACCGCACTTGCTAACGTATAAACTATTTCTGATTCTTAGGAACAATTGTCATGTCTATCACTAAAGATCAAATTCTGGAAGCCGTAGCCGCCATGTCCGTAATGGACGTTGTTGAGCTGGTTTCCGCTATGGAAGAAAAATTCGGCGTTTCCGCCGCCGCCGCCGTAGCTGTTGCTGCTGGCCCGGCTGAAGCCGTTGAAGAAAAAACCGAGTTCGACGTTGTGCTGAAAGCCATCGGCGCTAACAAAGTTGCCGTTATCAAGGCAGTACGTGGCGCAACCGGTCTGGGCCTGAAAGAAGCCAAAGACCTGGTTGAATCCGCTCCGGCCGCTCTGAAAGAAGGCATCAGCAAAGATGACGCCGAAACGCTGAAGAAAGCACTGGAAGAAGCTGGCGCTGAAGTTGAAGTTAAATAAGCCATCTTTCCAGGTTGCAGTCTGATTTATCAGGCTGATGGCTGGTGACTTTTTAGTCACCAGCCTTTTTGCTCTGTAGGGCATCAATGGGGTTTCACACTATTCAGCCATTGATTCACCCCAATATCTTTTTCTATTGACGACTTAATATACTGCTTCCCTGTCTGGGTTCCCTGCCCGAGCAAGAGCAATGAAATGGTTTAAGAGTAATAGAAAGAGGTATTACGGAAAGGTCTCCATTTCCGACAAAACGTAAATAGTGTTGCATGACCTGTCCTTGCTAGGACGGACAGAGTAGTTCGACTTTTCAGCGAGCTGAGGAACCCTATGGTTTACTCCTATACCGAGAAAAAACGCATTCGTAAGGATTTTGGCAAGCGTCCGCAGGTGCTTGACATACCTTATCTCCTTTCTATCCAGCTTGACTCGTTCCAGAAGTTCATCGAGCAAGATCCGGAAGGTCAGTACGGTCTGGAAGCTGCATTCCGTTCTGTTTTCCCCATACAAAGCTATAGCGGCAATTCAGAGCTGCAATACGTTAGCTATCGCCTGGGCGAGCCGGTATTTGACGTTAAAGAATGTCAAATCCGTGGCGTGACTTTTTCCGCGCCGCTGCGCGTCAAATTGCGCCTGGTGATTTACGAGCGTGAAGCGCCTGAAGGCACCGTTAAAGACATCAAAGAGCAAGAAGTCTACATGGGCGAAATTCCGCTCATGACCGACAACGGCACCTTTGTGATCAACGGTACTGAGCGTGTTATCGTTTCTCAGCTGCACCGCAGTCCGGGCGTATTCTTCGACAGCGACAAGGGTAAAACCCACTCTTCAGGTAAGGTGCTGTATAACGCACGTATTATCCCTTACCGTGGTTCCTGGCTGGATTTCGAATTCGATCCGAAAGATAACCTGTTCGTCCGTATCGACCGCCGCCGCAAACTGCCGGCGACCATTATCCTGCGCGCGCTGGGTTACTCCACCGAACAGATTCTGGATTTGTTCTTCGACAAGATTGTCTATGAAATCAATGGCAATAAGTTGCAGATGGATCTGGTCCCTGAACGCCTGCGCGGTGAAACGGCCTCTTTCGACATTGAAGCGGAAGGCAAGGTTTACGTTGAAAAAGGCCGCCGCATCACTGCCCGTCATATCCGTCAGTTAGAGAAAGACGGCATTGAGCGTATCGAAGTGCCGGTTGAATATATCGTCGGCAAAGTGCTGTCCAAAGATTATATCGATGAGAGCACCGGCGAGCTGATCGGCGCGGCGAATATGGAGCTGTCGCTGGATCTGCTGGCGAAGCTCAGCCAGTCCGGCCACAAACAGATTGAAACCCTGTTCACCAACGATCTGGATCACGGTCCGTATATATCGGAAACCGTGCGTGTCGATCCGTCAAGCGATCGCCTGAGCGCGCTGGTGGAAATTTACCGCATGATGCGTCCCGGCGAGCCGCCGACGCGTGAAGCCGCGGAAACGCTGTTCGAGAACCTGTTCTTCTCCGAAGACCGTTATGACCTCTCCGCGGTCGGTCGGATGAAGTTTAACCGTTCCCTGCTGCGCGACGAGATCGAAGGTTCCGGTATCCTGAGCAAAGAAGACATCATCGATGTGATGAAAAAGCTCATTGATATCCGTAACGGCAAGGGCGAAGTGGATGATATCGACCACCTCGGCAACCGCCGTATCCGTTCCGTCGGTGAAATGGCGGAAAACCAGTTCCGCGTCGGTCTGGTGCGCGTAGAGCGTGCGGTGAAAGAGCGTCTTTCCCTGGGCGACCTCGACACCCTGATGCCGCAGGACATGATCAACGCCAAGCCGATTTCGGCGGCGGTGAAAGAGTTCTTCGGTTCCAGCCAGCTGTCGCAGTTTATGGACCAGAACAACCCGTTGTCCGAGATTACGCACAAACGTCGTATCTCCGCACTGGGCCCAGGCGGTCTGACCCGCGAACGCGCCGGCTTTGAAGTTCGAGACGTACACCCGACCCACTACGGTCGCGTATGTCCTATCGAAACGCCGGAAGGTCCGAACATCGGTCTGATCAACTCCCTGTCCGTGTATGCGCAGACCAACGAGTATGGCTTCCTGGAAACCCCGTATCGCCGCGTGCGCGATAACGTGGTGACCGATGAAATCCATTACCTGTCGGCAATTGAAGAAGGCAACTTCGTTATCGCCCAGGCGAACACCAACCTGGACGAAGAAGGCCACTTCATCGATGAGCTGGTAACCTGCCGTAACAAAGGCGAGTCCAGCCTGTTCAGCCGCGATCAGGTTGAATATATGGACGTATCCACCCAGCAGGTGGTATCCGTCGGGGCGTCGCTGATTCCCTTCCTGGAACACGATGACGCCAACCGCGCCTTGATGGGCGCGAACATGCAACGTCAGGCCGTTCCGACCCTGCGCGCCGACAAGCCGCTGGTGGGTACCGGCATGGAGCGTGCGGTTGCGGTCGACTCCGGGGTTACCGCGGTCGCGAAACGCGGCGGCACCGTGCAGTATGTCGATGCGTCGCGTATCGTGATCCGCGTTAACGACGACGAGATGTATTCGGGCGAAGCCGGGATCGACATCTACAACCTGACCAAATACACCCGTTCCAACCAGAACACCTGCATCAGCCAGATGCCGTGCGTGTCGCTGGGCGAACCGGTTGAGCGCGGCGACGTGCTGGCTGACGGCCCGTCCACCGATCTGGGCGAGCTGGCGCTGGGTCAGAACATGCGCGTGGCGTTCATGCCGTGGAACGGTTACAACTTCGAAGACTCCATCCTCGTCTCCGAGCGCGTGGTGCAGGAAGATCGCTTTACCACCATCCATATTCAGGAACTGGCCTGCGTGTCGCGCGACACCAAGCTGGGGGCTGAAGAGATCACCGCGGATATCCCGAACGTGGGTGAAGCGGCGCTTTCCAAGCTGGATGAGTCCGGCATCGTTTATATCGGTGCGGAAGTGACCGGCGGCGATATTCTGGTGGGCAAGGTCACGCCGAAAGGCGAAACCCAGCTGACCCCGGAAGAGAAGCTGCTGCGCGCCATCTTCGGCGAGAAGGCCTCCGACGTTAAGGATTCCTCGCTGCGGGTGCCGAACGGCGTTTCCGGTACGGTTATCGACGTACAGGTCTTTACCCGCGACGGCGTGGAAAAAGACAAACGCGCGCTGGAAATCGAAGAGATGCAGCTCAAGCAGGCCAAGAAAGACCTGACCGAAGAGCTGCAAATCCTGGAAGCCGGTCTGTTTGCCCGTATCCACGCGGTGCTGGTTTCCGGCGGCGTGGAAGCGGACAAACTGGACAAGCTGCCGCGCGAGCGCTGGCTGGAACTGGGTCTGACTGATGAAGAGAAACAGAATCAGCTGGAACAGTTGGCCGAACAGTACGACGAACTGAAGCACGAGTTTGAGAAAAAACTCGAAGCCAAGCGCCGTAAAATCACCCAGGGCGACGATCTGGCGCCGGGCGTGCTGAAAATCGTCAAGGTGTATCTGGCCGTCAAGCGTCAGATTCAACCGGGCGACAAGATGGCCGGCCGTCACGGGAACAAGGGCGTTATCTCCAAGATCAACCCGATCGAGGATATGCCTTACGATGAGAACGGCGTGCCGGTCGACATCGTGCTGAACCCGCTGGGCGTACCGTCGCGTATGAACATCGGTCAGATTCTGGAAACCCACCTGGGTATGGCGGCGAAAGGCATCGGCGACAAGATCAACGCCATGCTGAAGCGGCACGAGGAAGTGGCCAAACTGCGCGAGTTCATCCAGAAAGCGTACGATCTGGGCGACGATGTGCGCCAGAAGGTTGACCTGAATACTTTCTCCGACGAAGAAGTTCTGCGTCTGGCTGAGAACCTGAAAAAGGGCATGCCGATTGCAACGCCGGTATTCGACGGTGCAAAAGAGAAAGAGATCAAGGAACTGCTGCAGATGGGCGGTATCCCGACCTCCGGTCAGATCACGCTGTTTGATGGCCGTACCGGCGAGCAGTTTGAGCGCCAGGTTACCGTTGGCTATATGTATATGCTGAAGTTGAACCACTTGGTCGACGACAAGATGCACGCCCGTTCCACCGGTTCTTACAGCCTGGTCACTCAGCAGCCGCTGGGTGGTAAGGCGCAGTTCGGTGGTCAGCGCTTCGGTGAGATGGAAGTGTGGGCGCTGGAAGCTTACGGCGCAGCCTATACCCTGCAGGAAATGCTGACGGTTAAATCCGATGACGTGAACGGCCGTACCAAGATGTATAAAAACATCGTGGATGGCAATCATCAGATGGAACCGGGCATGCCGGAATCCTTCAACGTACTGTTGAAAGAAATCCGCTCGCTGGGTATCAACATCGAGCTGGAAGAAGAGTAATTCCAGCCCGTTGTATCGCTGGCGTTCGTCATAGGGGCACCTGAACCTTGTTTTTTAACGGCAGGGTTTAGGTGTCTAGCAGGTCTAACTCCGACAGGAGCCAATCCGTGAAAGACTTATTAAAGTTTCTGAAAGCGCAAACTAAAACCGAAGAGTTTGATGCGATCAAAATTGCTCTGGCTTCGCCAGACATGATCCGTTCGTGGTCTTTTGGTGAAGTTAAAAAGCCAGAAACCATTAACTACCGTACGTTCAAACCGGAACGCGACGGACTTTTTTGCGCCCGTATCTTTGGGCCGGTAAAAGACTATGAGTGCTTGTGCGGTAAGTATAAGCGCCTGAAACACCGCGGCGTTATCTGTGAGAAGTGCGGCGTTGAAGTGACCCAGACCAAAGTACGCCGCGAGCGTATGGGCCACATCGAGCTGGCGTCTCCCACCGCGCACATCTGGTTCCTGAAATCGCTGCCGTCACGCATTGGTCTGCTGCTGGACATGCCGCTGCGCGATATCGAACGCGTGCTGTACTTCGAATCCTACGTGGTGGTTGAAGGCGGCATGACCAATCTGGAACGTCGTCAGATCCTGACCGAAGAGCAGTATCTGGACGCGCTGGAAGAGTTCGGCGACGAATTCGACGCCAAAATGGGCGCCGAAGCGGTTCAGGCCCTGTTGAAAAACATGGACCTGGAGCAGGAATGCGAACAGCTGCGTGAAGAGTTGAATGAAACCAACTCCGAAACCAAACGCAAGAAGCTGACCAAGCGTATCAAGCTGCTGGAAGCGTTCGTACAGTCCGGCAACAAGCCGGAGTGGATGATCCTCACCGTGCTGCCGGTACTGCCGCCGGATCTGCGTCCGCTGGTGCCGCTGGACGGCGGTCGTTTTGCGACCTCCGACCTGAACGATCTCTATCGTCGCGTCATTAACCGTAACAACCGTTTGAAACGCCTGCTGGATCTGGCCGCGCCTGACATCATCGTACGTAACGAAAAACGTATGCTGCAGGAAGCGGTCGACGCCCTGCTGGATAACGGCCGTCGCGGTCGCGCGATCACCGGCTCCAACAAGCGTCCGCTGAAATCGCTGGCCGATATGATCAAAGGTAAGCAGGGTCGTTTCCGTCAGAACCTGCTGGGTAAACGCGTCGACTACTCCGGTCGTTCGGTTATCACCGTTGGTCCGTACCTGCGTCTGCATCAATGCGGTCTGCCGAAGAAAATGGCGCTGGAGCTGTTCAAACCCTTTATCTACGGCAAGCTGGAGCTGCGTGGCCTGGCCACCACCATCAAAGCCGCCAAGAAGATGGTTGAACGCGAAGAAGCCGTGGTATGGGATATCCTGGACGAAGTGATTCGCGAACACCCGGTACTGCTGAACCGTGCGCCGACGCTGCACCGTTTGGGTATCCAGGCTTTTGAACCGGTACTGATCGAAGGTAAGGCGATTCAGCTGCACCCGCTGGTCTGCGCCGCCTATAACGCCGACTTCGACGGCGACCAGATGGCCGTTCACGTACCGCTGACGCTGGAAGCCCAGTTGGAAGCGCGTGCGCTGATGATGTCCACCAACAACATTCTGTCGCCGGCGAACGGCGAGCCCATCATCGTGCCTTCGCAGGACGTGGTGTTGGGGCTGTATTACATGACCCGCGACTGCGTCAACGCCAAAGGCGAAGGCATGGTGCTGACCGGGCCGAAAGAAGCGGAGCGCGTTTACCGCGCCGGTCTGGCCTCGCTGCATGCGCGTGTCAAAGTGCGCATTACGGAAGAGATCAAAAGCATCGAAGGCGAGGTTACGCATCAGACCAGCATTATCGATACCACCGTCGGTCGGGCGATTTTGTGGATGATCGTACCGAAAGGTTTGCCGTACTCGATCGTTAACCAGCCGCTGGGCAAAAAAGCCATCTCCAAAATGCTCAACACCTGTTACCGCATTTTGGGCCTGAAGCCGACGGTTATCTTCGCCGACCAGATCATGTACACCGGTTTTGCCTACGCGGCGCGCTCCGGTGCTTCCGTCGGTATAGACGACATGGTTATCCCGGAGAAAAAAGCCGGGATCATCGAAGAAGCCGAAACCGAAGTGGCCGAGATTCAGGAGCAGTTCCAATCCGGTCTGGTTACCGCCGGCGAACGCTACAACAAGGTTATCGATATCTGGGCCGCGGCCAACGAACGCGTTGCCAAGGCGATGATGGAAAACCTGTCGGTTGAAGACGTGGTTAACCGCGACGGCGTGGTTGAGCAGCAGGTTTCCTTCAACAGCATCTTTATGATGGCCGACTCCGGCGCGCGTGGTTCCGCGGCGCAGATTCGTCAGTTGGCGGGGATGCGTGGTCTGATGGCGAAGCCGGACGGCTCCATTATCGAAACGCCGATCACCGCGAACTTCCGTGAGGGTCTGAACGTACTCCAGTACTTCATCTCCACGCACGGCGCGCGTAAAGGTCTGGCGGATACCGCGCTGAAAACCGCGAACTCCGGTTATCTGACCCGTCGTCTGGTTGACGTGGCGCAGGATCTGGTGGTCACCGAGGACGATTGCGGTACCCACGAAGGTATCATGATGACCCCGGTTATCGAGGGCGGCGACGTTAAAGAGCCGCTGCGTGAGCGCGTTCTGGGCCGTGTCACGGCTGAAGACGTTATCAAGCCGGGTACGGCGGATATTCTGGTGCCGCGCAACACCCTGCTCAACGAGCAATGGTGTGACCTGCTGGAAGAAAACTCCGTCGATGCGGTGAAAGTCCGCTCCGTCGTAAGCTGCGAAACCGACTTCGGCGTGTGCGCCAAGTGCTACGGTCGCGACCTGGCGCGCGGTCACCTGATTAACAAAGGTGAAGCCATCGGGGTTATCGCCGCGCAGTCTATCGGCGAACCGGGCACCCAGCTGACCATGCGTACCTTCCACATCGGTGGTGCGGCATCGCGTGCGGCGGCCGAGTCCAGTATTCAGGTGAAAAACAAAGGTAGCCTGAAACTGAACAACGCCAAGTTCGTGGTCAACAGCAACGATAAGCTGGTGATTACCTCGCGTAACACCGAGCTGAAGCTGATCGACGAATTCGGCCGTACCAAAGAAAGCTATAAAGTGCCTTACGGTGCGGTGATGGCGAAAGGCGACGGCGCTGAAGTCAACGGCGGCGAAACCGTAGCCAACTGGGATCCGCACACCATGCCGGTTATCACCGAAGTGGGCGGTAACATTCGCTTCACGGACATGGTCGACGGCCAGACGATTACCCGTCAGACCGACGAACTGACCGGTTTGTCCTCCATCGTGGTTCTGGACAGCGCGGAGCGTACCGGCAGCGGTAAAGATCTGCGTCCGGCGCTGAAAATCGTTGATGACAAAGGCGAAGACGTATTGATCCCGGGCACCGATATGCCCGCCCAATACTTCCTGCCGGGTAAAGCGATTGTTCAGTTGGAAGATGGCGTGAAGATCAGCGCGGGCGACACCCTGGCGCGTATTCCGCAGGAATCCGGCGGTACCAAGGATATTACCGGTGGTCTGCCGCGCGTTGCCGACCTGTTTGAAGCCCGTCGTCCGAAAGAGCCGGCGATTCTGGCGGAAATCAGCGGCATCATCTCCTTCGGTAAGGAAACCAAAGGCAAGCGTCGTCTGGTGATTTCTCCGCTGGATGGCAGCGACGCCTACGAAGAGATGATTCCGAAATGGCGTCAGCTCAACGTGTTTGAAGGTGAACGCGTAGAACGCGGCGACGTGGTTTCCGACGGTCCGGAATCCCCGCACGATATCCTGCGTTTGCGTGGCGTACATGCGGTAACGCGTTACATCACCAACGAAGTTCAGGAAGTTTACCGTCTGCAGGGCGTTAAGATTAACGATAAACACATCGAAGTTATCGTTCGTCAGATGTTGCGTAAAGGCACCATCGTCAGCGCCGGCGGCACGGAGTTCCTGGAAGGCGAGCAGGCGGAAATGTCTCGCGTCAAGATTGCCAACCGTCAGTTGGAAGCGGATGGCAAGATCCCGGCAACCTACAGCCGCGATCTGCTGGGTATCACCAAGGCATCTCTGGCGACCGAGTCCTTCATTTCCGCGGCATCGTTCCAGGAAACCACCCGCGTGCTTACTGAAGCGGCGGTGGCCGGTAAACGTGATGAACTGCGCGGGCTGAAAGAGAACGTTATCGTAGGTCGTTTGATCCCGGCGGGTACCGGTTATGCGTACCACCAGGATCGTATGCGTCGCCGTCAGGCAGGCGAGGCGCCGGTCGCGCCTCAGGTGAGTGCTGATGAAGCCTCCGCCAACCTGGCCGAACTGCTTAACGCCGGCTTCGGTAACAGTGACGACGAGTAATATCGTCGTCAAGCACCGTATACAACCGCCCCTCCGGGGCGGTTAAGTCGCTGAAAGCCCCGGCCGTCAAAGCCGGGGTTTTTTTATGGCGTGCTATCCTTGGCCGCCACCCTTGCGGGCCGTCGCCGCGGCGACGTTAAGAACTTACGTAGGGCGTCCCGCCCTCCGCCCTGACGGGCCGGCCGTCGTAAACGGCGTTAAAAAACGCTCCCGGCGTTTTTTTCTTCCGGACGTTTTTTGTTATATCAGACAGCGAGACTGACATGGATTCCTCGACAACTTCAATACCAACTAAGGATGCCGCGCACATAGCGCCCGGACGCGCCAGAAGAGCGGCATGGGGCAGTTTTATCGGCGCGGTGGTGGATTGGTATGACTTTTTGCTCTACGGCATTGTTGCCGCGTTGGTGTTTAATATTGAGTTTTTCCCGCAGATAAGCCCGACCATGGGTACGCTGGCGGCGTTTGGCACTTTTGGCGTGGGTTTCTTGTTCCGGCCGCTGGGCGGGATCGTGTTCGGCCATTTCGGCGACAAGCTGGGCCGCAAACGCATGCTGATGATCACCGTCTGGACGATGGGGCTGTCGACCGCGCTGATTGGCGTATTGCCCACTTTTGACAGCATTGGCTGGTGGGCGCCGGTACTGCTGGTGACGCTGCGCGCCATTCAGGGGTTCGCGGTCGGGGGCGAATGGGGCGGCGCCGCGTTGCTGGCGGTGGAGAACGCGCCTAAAAAGAAAAAAGCTTTCTACAGCAGCGGCGTGCAGGTGGGATACGGCGTGGGGCTGTTGCTGGCGACGGGCTCGATTTCACTGGTCAGCCACCACACCACGGATGCCGATTTTATCAGCTGGGGCTGGCGGCTGCCGTTTTTATTCAGCGTGGTGCTGGTCGCCATCGCCTGGTGGATCCGCTCCGGGATGGAAGAGTCGCTGGAGTTCGAGGCCAACAAGAAGTTACGGGAAAGAACGCAAAAAATCCGTTCGTTTCCGATCATTGAAGCGCTGCGCAAGCATCCCAAGGCATTTTTGCTGATTATCGCCCTGCGGCTGGGGGAACTGCTGACGATGTATATCGTCACGGCGTTCGCGCTCAACTACTCCACCGCCAATCTGGGGATGTCGCGGGAGTTCTTTCTGCATATCAGCCTGCTGGTGGGCGGGATAAGCTGCCTGTCTATCCCTCTCTTCGCCCGTCTGGCCGACAGTTTCGGCCGGCGGCGGATTTACGTCACCGGCGCGCTGATCGGCGCCGCCAGCGCGTTTCCCTTCTTTATGGCGCTGGAAGCGCACGCCAGCCTGTGGATCCTGTTTTTTGCCGTCATGTTGGCCAACGTGGCGCACGATATGATCGTCAGCGTACAGCAGCCGATGTTTACCGAGCTGTTCGGCACGGCGTATCGCTACAGCGGCGCGGGCGTGGGCTATCAGGTGGCGAGCGTGGTCGGCGGCGGTTTCACCCCGTTTATCGCGGTACTGCTGGTGGAGTTTCTGGGCGGTTCCTGGCACGGCGTGGCGACTTATCTCGCCGTGGGTTGCCTGCTGTCGGCGATTGTCGGACTGCGCATGAAGCCGCAAACGCTGGACTGAGCTTAGCAAAGCCGATGCCGGCGCTGGACGCCGGTATCGGCTTAACGGGCGCGTTTTCTCAGCGGAAACGGTCGATATCTTCACGCCTAAGCCCGATATCTTTTAATCTTTCGTCACTCATTCTCCGTAACGTCTGCCGCGTTTTCTCTTTCAGCCGCCATGCTTGCCATTTCCGGTAGGGCAGAATAACCATTAACCGCCATAGTGATAGGCCGGACGAACGTTGCGAGCCGTCTGCTTGATGTTTCATTTTTGCCCCCTTACCCGATTGCGAAGCCTTATGATGCGAGGGAAGGTGGGTATAATACAGATGCAGAAAATGAATTTATTTAACATACAGATTGCGTAATATTGCATCTGAATGGTATTTTTTACCGTAATCTGTACTGGTTATGTTGGTAATTCACCCTGGGAAATAATACTTATGACGCGTTACCAATATCTTGCTTCGCTGTTGGAACAACGGATAGAACAGGGCTTATACCAGGGCGGCGAACGTCTGCCGTCCGTCAGGGCGCTGAGTTCGGAGCACGGGGTGAGCATCAGCACCGTCCAACAGGCTTATCATCTGCTGGAAGCGCGTCAGCTTATTATGCCGCAGCCGCGTTCGGGGTATTTTGTCGCGCCGCGCAAGGCGACGCCGCCGATGCCCGGGCTGACCCGTCCGGCCCAGCGCCCGGTGGAGATCACCCAGTGGGAGTCGGTGCTGGAGCTGTTTAACAACGCCCCGGCGTGCAATACGTTCAATTTTGGCGGCGGCACGCCGGACATCAGCCAATCGACGATGAAGCCGCTGTGGAAAGCGCTGACCCGGCTTTGCCAGCATCAGGATCAGCGGGTGCTCAATTACGGCGATATGTATGGCGCCCCGGAGCTGCGCGCGCAGGTGGCCCGTCTGGCGCTGGACAGCGGCTGCCAGCTTACCGAGGATGACATAGTGATTACCACCGGCTGCCAGGAAGCGCTGTTCACCGCGGTGCGGGCGGTATGCCAGCCGGGGGATATCGTGGCGCTGGAGTCCCCCACCTTTCCCGGCACGCTGCAAATCCTGCGCGGTTTGGGGATCAAGGTGATAGAGATCCCGACCTGCGCGATCACCGGGATCAGCCTGGACGCGCTGAAGCTGGCGCTGGAGCAGTGGCCGATCAAGGCGCTGCTGCTGGTGCCTACCTGCAACAACCCGCTGGGGTTCTGCATGCCAGACGAGGAAAAACAGGCGCTGGTCACGCTGGCCCAGCAGTTTGATCTGGCGATTATTGAAGACGATGCCTACGGCGAACTGGTTTACGACTATCCCCGCGCCAGAACCATCAAGTCTTTTGATGAGGACGGCCGGGTATTGCTGTGCAGCTCTTTTTCCAAAACGCTGGCGCCGGGGTTGCGCGTTGGCTGGATAGCGCCGGGGCGTTATCTGGAGCGGGTGATTCATACCAAATACATCAGCACCGGCTATACGGTGACGCATACGCAGCTGGCGGTGGCCGAATTTATCCGCCTGGGCCATTATCAGCCCCATCTGCGGCGTATGCGGATGCAATATAAATATAATCGTGACGACTTTACCTGCTGGATCCGCCACTATTTTCCCTGTGGGATCTGCGTCAGCCGTCCGCAGGGCGGGTTTCTGATGTGGATTGAACTGCCGGAATCTTTTGACTCGCTGCGGCTTAACCGCGAGGTGCGCAAGGCCGGTATACAGATTGCCGCCGGATCGCTGTTTTCCGCCTCGGGGAAATACCGCAACTGCCTGCGGCTGAATTACGCCTTGCCGTTCACCGACGAAACGGGCACCGGGCTGCGTATCCTGGGAGAAACGGTCAGCCGGATGATGGGCGACCATTAATCGCGGCCTCAGGGAAAGGCCGAAGCGGTTTTATGGCGCGCCTCTGCCCAAATAGCCGTCCCAGTCCTTCCATACCGGCTGCAATCCGGCTTGCCTGATCACCTGAGCGACCTCTTCCGGCCGGCGGGCGTCGTGCGGCGCGAACTGTTCCAGTTCGGGGTGGTCATCGGCGTAGCCGCCCGGCTGGGTTTTGGAAAAGGCGCTGACGTTGTTTATCGCGATGGGAATCGCATGATCGCGGAAGAACGGCGACTCGCGGGTG
Source organism: Brenneria corticis (assembly GCF_003115855.1). GTDB lineage: Bacteria > Pseudomonadota > Gammaproteobacteria > Enterobacterales > Enterobacteriaceae > Brenneria > Brenneria corticis. The sequence goes on along the minus strand of NZ_KZ819104.1, from coordinate 14,034 downwards.
GAGAGCGACAGCTCGATATCCGGCGACAGCAGGCGGAAGGCGCAGATCACCTGCATCAGCTGGGCTTCATCCATCAGCGAGGCGGGCTGGATGCCTCCCGCGCAGGGACGCAGGCGGGGGAAGGAGACGGAATAGCGGCTCTGCCAGTAGGTTTGCTGTAGGTGCAGCAGGTGTTCCGCCACCATATAGCAGTCGGTTCGCCAACTGTCGGACAGGCCGATCAGCGCCCCCAGTCCGATCTTGTCGATCCCCGCGCGGCCAAGACGATCCGGCGTCGCCAGCCGCCAATGGAAGTCCTGCTTCTGCCCGCGCAGATGGTGCTGTTGGTAGGTCGCCGGATGATAGGTTTCCTGATACACCATCACCCCGTCCAGCCCCAGGGTTTTCAGTTCCGCGTACTCTTCCTGCGCCAATGGCTGCACCTCGATCATCAGCGCGCTGAAGTGCGGGCGGATCAGCGGGAAGACGCGACGAAAGTAGTCCATGCCCACTTTGCGCTGATGCTCTCCGGTCACCAGCAGCAGGCTATCGAAGCCCAGTTCCTTGATCGCGGCGCATTCGCGCAGGATCTCCGCGTCGTCCAGCGTCTTGCGCTTGATGTGGTTGCTCATGGAGAAACCGCAGTAGGTACAGTCGTTGGAACACAGGTTGGACAGGTATAAAGGGACGTAGAAGCCGACCGTATTGCCGAAGCGCTGGCGGGTGAGCTGCTGCGCCCGCTGCGCCAGCGGCTCCAGATAAGGGGCGGCGGCGGGGGAGATCAGCGCCATAAAGTCTTCGCGGTCCGGCCGGGCGGCGCCGAGCGCGCGCTCCACGTCGCGTGAGGTTTTGCTATTGATCCTCAGGGTGAGATCGTCCCAGTCGAGCCGCTGCCAGACGGTTTGAAAGTCGTTTTCCATCAGGCGGCTCCTTGCGTTTGCTGGCGCAGGAAGCCGGTCAGCGGGCTGGTGGCGCTGGCGATGTACTGTTTATTGCCCAGGCCGGCCTGCTGCGCCAGCGCTCCGGCTTCAATGGCGATCCTGAAGGCCTGCGCCATTTTGACCGGATCGCGGGCGACGGCGATGGCGGTATTGACCAGCACCGCGTCAGCCCCCATCTCCAGCGCTTCCGCGGCGTGGCTGGGGGCGCCGATCCCCGCGTCGACGACGACGGGAACGCGGGCCTGTTCAATAATGATGCGCAGAAAATCACGGGTTTGCAGCCCCTGGTTGGAGCCAATCGGCGCGCCCAGCGGCATGACGGCGGCGCAGCCCGCTTCCTCCAGTCGTTTACACAGCACCGGGTCGGCGCCGCAGTAGGGCAGGACGACAAATCCCTCTTTCACCAGCCGCTCGGCGGCCTTCAGCGTTTCAATCGGGTCGGGGAGCAGGTATTTCATATCGGGATGAATTTCCAGTTTCACCCAGTGGGTGCCCAGCGCTTCACGCGCCAGGTGCGCGGCGAACACCGCTTCATCGGCCGTTTTGGCCCCGGAGGTATTCGGCAGCAGTCTGATGCCAAGCTGGCGCAGCGGAGCAAGAATGGCGTCGCTGCCGCCTTTCAGGTCAACGCGTTTCATCGCCATGGTGACCAACTGCGAGCCGGAGGCGCGTAGTGCGTCCAGCATAATTTCGGGGGTGGCGAATTTTCCGGTGCCGCTCAGCAGCCGGGATGTAAAAGTGGTATCGGCAATGTGCAGCATGTCATCCTCCCGCTATTGCCTGAAAAAGCAGAATATCATCCCCGTCCGCAACCTGACGTTCGCGCCAGGCGTCACGGGGGATAATGGTTTGGTTGATAGCCACAGCCGTGCCGGGCTGGAGCCGGTTTACCCGGCTCAGCAGCGCTTCAACCGTTATCGACTCGGTGAGTTCGATGGTCTCGTCATTTAAGGTGATGTTCATGCCTGACTCCCGCAGACCGGGCAGCGCGCCGCCCGGGTGAGTTGCAGGGTGTTCCAGCTTTGCTGTTTACCGTCAAACAACCGCAGCTTGCCGCTCAGAGCCGAGGGCAGCCCGGCCAGCAGCTTGATGGCCTCCAGCGCCTGCAGCGTGCCGATTACCCCGACCACCGGGCCGAGCACGCCCGCCGTGCGGCAGTTGCGCTGCGGCTCCGTCGCCTCGGGATAGAGGCAGGCGTAGCAGCCGTGGGCGTAGGGGGGCGTCAGCACCAGCAGCTGTCCGCTGAAGCCGACGGCGCTGCCGCTGATCAACGGCTTGCCGGCGCGGATACAGGCGGCGTTCACCGCATGGCGGGTTTGCATATTATCGCTGCAGTCCAGCACCAGGTCGGCGCGGTTGACGGCGCGCCGCAGCGCCTCGCCGCTCAGCCTTTCGGTAAGGGCAATCGCCTCCGACTGTGGATTCAACGCCTGTAGCTGCCGCTGCGCCAACGCGGCTTTGGGTTTGCCGGTTTCGCCGGTGCGATACAGAATCTGCCGTTGCAGGTTGCTGATATGCAGCGCGTCGTCATCGGCGAGCAGCAGGGTGCCGACGCCGGCGGCGGCCAGATAGAGCGAGGCCGGCGCGCCCAGACCGCCAAGCCCCACCAGCAGCACGCTGGCGGCTTTCAGCTTCTCCTGGCCTTCCGGGCCGATATCCTCCAGCATCAGCTGACGGCTGTAACGCATAAATTCTTGATCGCTAAGTCCGGCTGGGCTGGTGTGGTGGTTCGCGCTCATCTCACGCCTCCCGTCCTTCAATCATGCGCAGCAAGGTTGCCGTAGCCTGGCGCCAGTCCGGCGCCTGGGTAATGGCGCTGACCACGGCGATGCTGCCGACGCCGGTCGCCAGCACCGCCGGCGCCCGGTCGATGCTGATGCCGCCGATGGCGACGGTGGGAAAACGATCGCCCAGCGTCTGGAGATGGCGGGCCAGTTCGGCCACGCCCTGAGGCGCGGAAGGCATGTCTTTGGTTTGGGTGGGGAAGATATGGCCGAGGGCGATATAGGACGGATTGATTGCCTCGGCCCGCGCCAGCTCCGCGTCATCGTGAGTGGATAGGCCGAGGCGCAGCCCCGCCCGCCGAATGGCGGCGAGATCGGCGCCGTCCAGATCCTCCTGCCCCAGGTGCACGCCATAGGCCTGATGTTTCACCGCCAGCCGCCAGTAGTCGTTGATAAACAGCCGCGCCTGATATTGGCGACCCAGGGCGATGGCGCGGATAATATCCGCTTCCACCTGCTCGTCGGGCAGGTCTTTAATGCGCAGCTGAATGGTTTTGACGCCCGCGCTAAGCAGGCGCTCAATCCACTCAACGCTATCCACCACCGGGTAGAGGCCGAGCCGATGCTCGGTAGGGGGAAAAGGCGCGGTGATTGGCGTTGCCGCCGTCTGAGATGACGTCATTTGTTCTCCTCCGTTTGCAGGCTGGCGGCGCTGTGGTACAGCTCGCCGCCGCGGGCGCGGAAGGCTTCGGACATGTGCGCCATTCCCACTTCAATGGGCTGCGCCGCGGCTTCCTGTTGTGCCGCGTAATCGCGCACTTCCTGGGAAATTTTCATCGAGCAGAACTTCGGCCCGCACATGGAGCAGAAGTGGGCGATTTTGCCGGACTCCTGCGGCAGGGTTTCATCGTGGTAGGCGCGGGCGGTTTCGGGGTCGAGCGCCAGATTGAACTGATCCTCCCAGCGGAATTCGAAACGCGCCTTGGACATGGCGTTGTCGCGGATCTGCGCGCCGGGGTGTCCCTTCGCCAGGTCGGCGGCGTGGGCGGCGATTTTGTAGGTGATCAGCCCCTGTTTGACGTCTTCCTTATTCGGCAGCCCCAGGTGTTCTTTCGGGGTGACGTAACAGAGCATCGCGCAGCCGAACCAGCCGATCATCGCCGCGCCGATGCCGGAGGTGAAGTGGTCGTAACCGGGGGCGATATCGGTGGTCAGCGGGCCCAGCGTATAGAACGGCGCTTCGTGGCAATGCTCCAGCTCTTCGGTCATATTGCGGCGGATCATCTGCATCGGCACGTGGCCGGGACCTTCGATCATCACCTGCACATCGTACTCCCAGGCGATTTTGGTCAGTTCCCCCAGCGTATGCAGTTCGGCGAACTGCGCTTCGTCGTTGGCGTCCTGAATCGAGCCGGGGCGCAGACCGTCGCCCAGCGACAGCGCGACGTCATAGGCGGCGCAGATTTCGCAGATGTCGCGGAAGTGTTCATACAGGAAGCTCTCTTTATGATGCGACAGGCACCACTTGGCCATGATCGAGCCGCCGCGCGACACGATGCCGGTCAGCCGTTTGGCGGTCATCGGCACATAGCGCAGCAGCACGCCGGCGTGGATGGTGAAATAGTCGACGCCCTGTTCCGCCTGTTCCAGCAGGGTGTCGCGGAACATTTCCCAGCTCAGGTTTTCCGCCACGCCGTTGACTTTTTCCAGCGCCTGATAGATGGGCACCGTGCCGATGGGCACCGGACTGTTGCGCAGGATCCACTCGCGGGTTTCATGGATATAGCGTCCGGTGGAGAGGTCCATCACGGTGTCCGCGCCCCAGCGGGTGGACCACACCAGCTTTTCCACCTCTTCTTCAATCGAGGAGGTGACGGCGGAGTTGCCGATATTGGCGTTCACCTTCACCAGAAAATTGCGGCCGATAATCATCGGTTCGGATTCCGGGTGATTGATATTCGACGGAATGATGGCGCGCCCGGCGGCCACTTCCTGACGCACGAACTCCGGAGTGATGTTCTCCGGCAGGCGGGCGCCAAACCCCTCGCCGGGATGCTGCTGGCGCAGCACCTCGCCGCGAATGCGCTCACGGCCCATATTTTCGCGGATGGCGATAAACTCCATTTCCGGGGTGACGATGCCCTGGCGCGCATAATGCAGCTGGGTCACGCATTTGCCCGGTTTAGCGCGCAGCGGACGCGGCAGGTGTTCGAAGCGCAGGTGATCCAGTCCGGCATCCGCTAGGCGCTGCTGGGTAAAATCCGAGCTGACGGCGGCGAGCGTGGCGCTATCGTTTCGCTCGGCAATCCAGTTGGCGCGCAGTCTGGCTAATCCGACGCGCACGTCCGGGCGCGACGCCGGATCGCCGTACGGACCGGCGGTGTCATATACCGGGATCGGCTCGTTGGGTTGGTATTGCGGATCGTCCTTGCCGCCGCCGACTAACGTCGGGCTAAGCTGGATTTCGCGCATCGGCACGCGAATATCGTCGCGTGAACCGGTGAGATAAATGCGCCGCGAGTTGGGAAACGCCATCCCCTGCAGCGTATCAATAAACTGCTGGGCGGCCGCGCGCTGGTCGCGGCGACTGGTTTTGGGCGGTCGGGATGATGATGTTTTGGTAGACATAGCAAGTTCCTGTGATGCGTAAAGGGAAAATTGCTTGTCTGGAGCTCGGAGGGAGTAATAACGCTAGGTATGCCGGAGCGATTGATGCAGGTCTCAATCAGGCACATTACTCTTGTTCCCTTCGCGGGTCTTAACCCGATCAGGTTCCGCGGATCCCGAATTAACGGTCTCAGCCTGTGCATTTTCTTTTCTTGCTTAACACTCAAGAAACGGAAACGCGCTAGGCACTCCGACAAGATAGCCCTACTATTAACGGGCTGATTACAACGGTGACACTTTATGACGCCAGCACGGGTATGTCAAAGCAAGGAAGGCGTATCTGTGAAGGTAAGTCAGATGCTGAATGGTAACAATATGATAATAAAAAGATATTAATTATCAAAAATCAGCCGGATAACGTTGTCCTCCAGCGCGAAGCGTTCGGCCAGGGTTTCGCCCACGTGGGACAGCGCCTGCTGGAATTCAATACAGTTTTCATCATCGATGGCGGTCGCCAAATGACCGTCGTAAGACGCCATAATCTGCTCTGTATTGCTTTTTAACGCTTCATCAAGCTGGTTGAAAAGCGCCTTTTTCTGTTCGCCGAGGACGGCGGCTTCCGGCAATATCCGCTCATAAACGTGGAAGTGGCCGATCGACAGATAATCGACCAGATTATGGCAAAATTCATCCAGCGCTTTTTCATCCAGCGGGGAGAGTTTTTCCTTGTTCGGTTTGATGCCAACCAGATGGTAGTAAGCAATCAGCAGCTGCTTACGCGCTTGTAGCCATTGGTCGATTAACGCATTATTGCCACCGACGAGGTCAGTCAGGCTTTGTAACTGGTTTAGCATTGTTGGCTCCGTGAATGGTAGAAAATAACCGTCAGTTATAAAAGTTATCTAATCACCCAGAGTGGTAAAATGCCAGCGAAGTGATAGTGGAGCAATAGAAAAGATATGGAACACACGCTAAAAGGTGACGAAACCGGATGGTGGGTTATCAGTCACGCAAACCAGATATGGCTCCCTGAGGGGGAATTGCCGCAGGGAACGGCGTCCAGTTGGTCATTACAGGGGCAGAGCGCCCGACTTATCGGCGAATGGCAGGGACAGGCGGTCCGGCTGGTCTGCCAGAACCGGGATAGCGGCATGGCATCCGTCCGTCAGCTACTCGACCAGGAAGTCGGTCTTTTTCAAATGGCGGGGCGCGGCGTACAGCTGGCGGAATTTTACCGCGCCCATCGATTCTGCGGCTACTGCGGCCATGAAATGGTGCGCAGTAAAACCGAGCTGGCCTGCCTGTGCCGCCACTGCAAGGAGCGTTATTACCCGCAGATCGCCCCCTGTATCATCGTGGCGATCCGACGCGGCGACGAGATTCTGCTGGCCCAGCACAACCGTCATCGCGGCAATATGTATACGGTGCTGGCCGGGTTCGTCGAGGTGGGCGAAACTCTGGAGCAGACGGTGGCCCGCGAGGTGATGGAAGAGAGTCATATCCGGATCAAGAACCTGCGTTATATCAGCTCCCAGCCCTGGCCTTTCCCGCACTCGCTGATGATGGCCTTTATGGCGGACTATGCGGGGGGCGACATTCAGCACGATCCCGCCGAACTGCGCGACGCCGCCTGGTTCCGCTATGACCAACTGCCCATTTTACCGCCGCCGGGCACGGTGGCGCGCCGCCTGATTGAAGATACGGTTGCGCTGTGCCGCGCGTCTCATGAGAACGGCTAGCCAACATGTTACCATCGGGCGCGATAACCGTACGCCGCGGGATGACGACTAAAGGAAAACAGCATGACTGATCTGAAAAACGATCGCTATTTACGGGCCTTGTTGCGCCAGCCGGTTGATGTGACGCCGGTATGGATGATGCGTCAGGCGGGGCGTTACCTGCCGGAATACAAGGCGACCCGCGCTCAGGCGGGCGACTTTATGGCGCTGTGTAAAAACGCCGATCTGGCCTGCGAGGTCACCTTGCAACCGTTGCGGCGCTACGAGCTTGACGCGGCGATCCTGTTTTCAGATATCCTGACCATTCCCGATGCGATGGGCCTGGGGCTCTATTTTGAAACGGGCGAAGGTCCGCGTTTTCAGTCTCCGATTACCCGCCATGCCGATGTGGCGAATTTGCCGATTCCCGATCCGGAACAGGAACTTGGCTATGTGATGAATGCGGTGCGCACCATCCGCAAAAATCTTGCCGGCGCGGTGCCGCTGATCGGCTTTTCCGGCAGCCCCTGGACGCTGGCGACCTATATGGTGGAAGGCGGCAGCAGCAAAGCCTTCACCATGATTAAAAAGATGATGTTTGCCGAGCCGAAAACGCTGCATCTGCTGCTGGACAAGCTGGCGGACAGCGTCATTCTCTATCTGAACGCGCAGATCCGCGCCGGGGCGCAGGCGGTGATGGTATTCGACACCTGGGGCGGCGTGCTCAGCGGCCGGGATTATCGCCAGTTTTCCCTGCATTATATGCACAAGATCGTTGACGGCCTGCGGCGGGAAAACGACGGGCGCCGCGTTCCCGTCACCCTGTTTACCAAGGGCGGCGGCCAGTGGCTGGAAGCGATGGCGGAAACCGGCTGCGACGCGCTGGGGCTGGACTGGACCATCGACATTGCCGATGCGCGCCGCCGCGTCGGCGAGAAAGTCGCCCTGCAGGGAAATATGGATCCGTCTATGCTGTATGCGCCGCCGGCGCGTATCGAGCAGGAGGTGGCGTCGATTCTGGCGGGGTTCGGGCAGGGCAACGGCCATGTGTTCAATCTGGGGCACGGTATCCATCAGGATGTGCCGCCGGAGCACGCCGGCGCTTTTGTGGCGGCGGTGCACCGGCTATCCCGCGCTTACCATCAATAGGGGGATCTGTGATTGATACCCGAGGGCTGCGCGCGGAGCAGGTGACGCGCGCCGCTGAAATTGTTCGTTGCGACGATCTGCCGTTCGACCAGCCGGATTTTATCGCCGGCGCCGACGTGGGCTTTGAGCAGGACGGCGTGATAACCCGCGCGGCCATCGCCGTGCTGCGCTATCCGTCGCTGGAATTGGTGGAGTATAAGATTGCGCGGGTCGCTACGACAATGCCGTATATTCCGGGGCTGCTCTCTTTCCGGGAATGCCCGGGCCTGATGGCCGCCTGGGGGATGCTGGAGCAAAAACCGGATTTGTTATTTGTCGACGGACATGGTATTTCACATCCGCGCCGGCTTGGCGTGGCCAGCCATTTCGGCCTGCTGGTGAATGTACCGACGATCGGCGTGGCGAAAAGCCGTCTGTGCGGACATTTCGCGCCGTTATCGGATCAGGCGGGCAGCCGGCAGCCGCTGCTGGATAAGGGCGAGCAGATTGGCTGGGTATGGCGCAGCAAGGTGCGCTGTAACCCGCTGTTCGTGGCCACCGGCCATCGCGTCGGTCTGGATAGCGCCCTGCTGTGGGTGCAACGCTGCATGCGCGGCTACCGTCTGCCGGAGCCCACCCGCTGGGCCGACGCGGTGGCATCGGACCGGCCGGCGTTTCAGCGCTGGCGACAGCAGATGTTGTAAGCAAAAATTTTAGGAATACAGGCATAGGGCGCGGTGAGAATTTCAGGTACACTGCCGCCCAGTGCCTCTACATGAGCATAAAATAACAGATGTTACGTAATCCGATTCATTTGCGTTTGGAAAAGCTCGGAAGCTGGCAGCATGTCACCTTTATGGCATGCCTTTGCGAACGTATGTACCCGAATTATCATGAATTTTGTCAGCAAACCGGATTTGGCGACGCCATGGTTTATCGTCGCATTCTCGATCTGGTTTGGGAAACGCTGGTGGTCAAAGACGCAAAAGTCAATTTCGACAGCCAGTTGGAAAAATTAGAAGAGGCAATTCCGGCGGCTGATGACTATGATATTTATGGTGTCTACCCGGCGATTGACGCCTGTATCGCCTTGGGCGAGCTGATCCATTCCCGCCTGAGCGGTGAAACGCTGGAACATGCGATCGCCATCAGCGAGGCGTCGATCCGCACGGTCGCCATGCTCGAAATGACGCAGGCCGGTAGAGAAATGACCGATGATGAGCTGAAGGTTCTGCCGGCAATTGAAGACGAGTGGGACATCCAATGGGAGATTTTCCGCCTGTTGGCCGCCTGCGAAGAGCGTGATATCGAACTGATTAAAGGACTCCGCGCTGACCTGCGAGAGGCCGGAAGCAGTAATATTGGGATAAATTTACAGCAATAACGCGATAAAACGTGATTTAAGGCCTGAAATGGCCTGTCTTAAGGCTTCACATCCGCACCCTGTCTGGTCTACATTTGGGGGGCGTAATAAAAGTGGCTGTCGGTGCGTATATGCAGGAGAGTGCTGTTATGGCCTATCCGTCGCACTCGATGCTTAGCAAGCGATAAACACACTGTAAGGATAACTTATGAATAAGACTCAACTGATTGATGTAATTGCGGACAAAGCTGATCTTTCCAAAGTACAGGCGAAAGCGGCACTGGAATCAACTCTGGCGGCGATTACTGAGTCTCTGAAAGAAGGTGATGCAGTACAATTGGTTGGTTTTGGTACGTTTAAGGTAAACCATCGTAACGAGCGCACTGGCCGCAATCCACAAACTGGTAAAGAAATCAAAATTGCTGCAGCCAACGTGCCAGCGTTTGTTTCTGGCAAGGCGCTGAAAGACGCTGTTAAATAAGCCATGCCGGTTAAGAGTTTAAGCAGGGGGGCGTTTTCGCCCCTTTTGCTTTTACTGCGCTGGTTGGGCATGGGCGCCGCGCTGGCGCTGCTCGTCGCCTGTGGCAGCCATGCCCCGTCTCCGCCGGTCTTTGCCAGCGGTTATCTTTCCGATCGCGGCGTGGTTCGTCTGTGGCGTAAAGATGATGCCCAGCACAACACCACCCGGCTGATTGTGGTTTATAACCCGCTTCAGGGCGATAGCACGGTAGTCACCCGCTATCTCTATCAGCAGGACGAGATACGGGAAATCAAAAGAACGCTGGAATTACAGAAAGACGACACCGAGATACGTTTTGCGCAAGATGGAACGGTCAGCTTTATGCAACGGCAGCTGGCGCAAAGGCGAGAGTCAATTTCCGATGACGATCTGGCGCTCTATCAGTGGGATGCCAAACGCCTGCTGGAGCTGAGCGAGGTGCTTCAGGCCGGTAAGGTGGTGCTGAAACAGGGAACCTGGCAGAACGGTCAGGTGGTAACCTGCGATGGGCAGCAAACCCGTCCCGACTTTGACTCGCTCTCACAGGGATGGATTGACAAGCAGAAACAGCCATTGGTAAGCGTTGCGTGGCTGGAGGCGCCGGCAGGCACGCAGCTGTTACTGGCGGACCAGGGGAATTTCTGCCGTTGGGAAGCGGAGGCCGGCAGGCTGTAATCCGTCGCCGGGTCGAGGCCCGATAACGCCCGCGCGGCTAATCCACCTTTTCGCGCAGCATAAAAAACCCGGATTGCTCCGGGCTGCTCGGTTCTCAGGCTTGTTCCCGCTCAATGGCGCGATAGCCGATATCTTTGCGATAAAAACACCCTTGCCACTGAATGTCCGCCGCCAGTTCATACGCGCGTTTCTGGGCCTCCGCCACCGTATTGCCTAATGCCGTTACGCACAATACGCGTCCGCCGTTGGTAACGACATTTTCGCCGTCCATTTTGGTGCCGGCGTGAAAGACTTTGCCGTCTTCGGCATCCTGCCGGGGCAGACCGGAAATAACATCGCCGGTGTGGTAATCGGCCGGATATCCGCCCGCGGCCAGCACCACGCCCAGGGCGGGGCGTTCATCCCATCGCGAATCCTGCTCGTTCAGTTTGCCGTCGCAGGCCGCCAGACACAGCTCAACCAGATCGGAACGCAGACGCAGCATAATCGGTTGGGTTTCCGGATCGCCAAAGCGGCAGTTGAATTCAATCACCTTGGGCTGGCCGTCGGCGGAAATCATCAGTCCGGCGTACAGAAAACCGGTATAGACATTGTCCTCGGCGGCCATGCCGTTGACCGTCGGCCAAATCACCCGCTCCATGATGCGTTGGTGGATCTCATCGGTTACCACCGGGGCGGGGGAGTAGGCGCCCATACCGCCGGTGTTCGGGCCGGTATCCTGGTCGCCTACGCGCTTGTGGTCCTGGCTGGTGGCCATAGGCAGCACATTTTTCCCATCCACCATGACGATAAAGCTGGCTTCCTCACCGTCCAGGAACTCTTCCACCACGATACGGTGTCCCGCATCGCCAAACGCGTTGCCCGCCAGCATATCCTGGATGGCGTCTTCCGCTTCCCGCAGCGTCATGGCGACGATGACGCCTTTGCCCGCCGCCAGCCCGTCCGCCTTGATAACGATGGGCGCGCCCTTCGCACGCACGTACGCCAAAGCCGGCTCCACTTCGGTAAAGTTCTGGTATTCGGCTGTCGGAATATTGTGCCGGGCAAGGAAGTCCTTGGTGAATGCTTTGGAGCCTTCCAACTGCGCCGCGGCCTGCGTAGGGCCGAAAATCGTCAGTCCCGCGGCGCGAAAGGCGTCGACCACGCCAATCACCAGCGGCGCTTCCGGTCCGACTATGGTCAGGCCGACGTGGTTTTCCTGGGCGAAAGCGACTAACGCCGGTATATCGGTCGCCGCGATATCGACGTTCGTCAGCGCCGGCTCCAGAGCGCTTCCCGCATTACCCGGCGCCACATAGACGCGGTTCGCCAGCGGAGACTGGGCGGCTTTCCAGGCCAGCGCATGTTCGCGCCCGCCATTGCCAATGATTAAAATATTCATCTCGGTCGGCTCCTGAATTAATGGCGGAAGTGGCGCATATCGGTAAAGATCATCGCGATGCCGTGTTCGTTGGCGGCGGCGATGACTTCATCGTCACGGATAGAGCCGCCCGGTTGGATCACGCAGGTAATGCCTACGGCCGCCGCGGCGTCAATGCCGTCGCGGAAGGGGAAGAACGCGTCGGACGCCATGGCCGAGCCTTTGACCTCCAGCCCTTCGTCAGCGGCCTTGATACCGGCAATTTTGGCGGAGTAGACGCGGCTCATCTGGCCGGCGCCGATGCCGATGGTCATATTGTCGCGGGCGTAGACGATGGCGTTGGATTTTACGAACTTGGCCACCTTCCAGCAGAACAGCGCATCGCGCAGTTCCTGTTCGCTGGGCTGACGCTCGGTCACTACGCGCAGTTGCGACGCATCGACCATGCCCAGATCGCGCTCCTGCACCAGCAGACCGCCGTTTACGCGCTTAAAGTCCAAACCGGGGACGCGTTGTTGCCATACGCCGCTGATCAGAACACGCACGTTTTGTTTGGCCGCGGTAACTTTTAACGCGGCGTCGCTGACGGATGGCGCAATAATCACTTCGACAAACTGACGGCTGACGATCGCCTGCGCCGTCTCTTCGTCCAGCTCGCGGTTGAAAGCGATGATGCCGCCGAAAGCGGAGGTCGGGTCGGTTTTGTAGGCGCGCTCATAGGCGTCGAGAATCGAGTCGCCTATCGCCACGCCGCAGGGGTTGGCATGTTTGACGATGACGCAGGCCGCATCAGTAAACTCTTTCACACACTCCAGCGCGGCGTCGGTGTCGGCGATATTGTTATAAGACAGCGCCTTGCCTTGTAATTGCCGCGAAGTGGCGACGGACGCTTCCGTTACGTTTTCTTCTATGTAGAAAGCCGCCTGCTGGTGGCTGTTTTCACCGTAGCGCATATCCTGTTTTTTAACGTAGTTCAGATTCAGCGTGCGCGGGAAATGGCCTGACGGTTTATCCGTTTCGCCATAATACGGCGGCACCAGCGAACCAAAGTAGTTGGCGATCATGCCGTCATAGGCCGCGGTGTGCTCAAATGCCTTGATAGCCAGATCGAAACGGGTTTCGTAGGTCAGCGAACCGCCGTTGGCGTCGATTTCACTAATAATGGTTTCGTAGTCGCCGCTCTTGACCACGATAGCGACGTCTTTATGGTTTTTGGCCGCGGAGCGCACCATGGTGGGTCCGCCGATGTCGATGTTTTCGATGGCGTCTTCCAGCGTGCAGTTTTCACGGGCGACGGTCTGGGCGAAGGGATAGAGATTCACCACAACCATATCGATCGGCTGAATATCGTGTTGAGCCATAACGGCGTCATCCTGACCGCGTCGGCCGAGAATACCGCCGTGGACTTTGGGGTGCAGGGTTTTAACGCGTCCATCCATCATTTCCGGGAAGCCGGTGTAGTCCGATACTTCGGTGACCGCCAGGCCGGCATCGGCCAGCAAACGGGCGGTTCCGCCGGTTGAAAGAAGCTCAACGCCACGTTGGGACAGAGCCTGAGCAAATTCGACAATACCCGCTTTGTCAGAAACGCTGAGCAAAGCGCGGCGGATAGGACGACGTTGTTGCATGATGATGTTATCCCTTGGATTTGATAATCATTGAAGAACGGTACGTGAATATCGTCTTTTATGACGCATGATGGCGAGATAAAGAGAAATATTCAGTTAGCGTTCTACAGAAATACGCTGGTTTTTACGCGGGAGAATTGTAGCGAAAACGTTTGCGTGATGCTCGTCAAATTTTGATTATATCCCGCTCTGTGGATAACTTTGTGTAAAAAAGGGTATAAGGCAGGGTTTTGCTGTGGAATGCAGCAGTCGGCCATTTTTATGCGAAATACCTGTTGCGGCCTGCGCAGAACTCCCTATAATGCGCCTCCACTGACAGGGCAACGGCGACGACGCGGTTGTGATGACGGTAGGAAGCCAGGTAATAATCACTTGACTTCACAGCGGAATTGCATAACATATGCGGCCCGCG